>CAKQSU010000236.1 GCA_934273135.1 uncultured Clostridia bacterium | reverse complement strand
CATTCGGATACCGCGCGATCGTCTGCGTTTTTCCGTCGGCTGTCGCCACCGAACGACTGACGTTGTCCCCTATCGTTTTTATGGCTTCCTTGTCGTAGCCGAGGTCCGTGAGATTGACGACGAGCGCGTTTTGCTTTGCGGAAGAAGAAAGCCTCGAACTAATCTCGGCAGAAATTCCCGCTTCCGATACCTTTTTAAAATCGCTCCTCTCAATCGTAACGGCGGAACTTACGGTGACGTCCTGTCCCTCGTATGCCGATATGAAAAGCGGCGAATTTTCCTTGCCCGAATATGACGAATCGAGCGTCGTAAGCTGTTCCGCCTGATACGTGCCGCCGAGGAGCCACACAACGCCGCCGCCCGCGTTGCGAAGCTTATCGAGCGCGGCTTGAAGCGTCTTTTTTGGCGTATCTTTACCGCCTTTTTTGGCGTCGTTGCCGTTCGGCGAGATGAAAACCTGATTTTTTAGGCTTTCCTCGTACCCGTTTACGTCAACGGCGGATAAAACCGTTATCTCGTCGGGCATTTCTTCTTTCGCCTTGAAAAACATCTGAAGCGCGCCGTCTTGGTCCATTGACGGAATTTCGCGTTTTTTCTGCTCTTTGGGTAAGTTGAGTTCGACAATCTTTCCGCCTCTGACCGTGGTTCCTCCCCCGCTCGACGAACTGTCTTTATCCTTTCCCTTACACCCGGTCGCGCTCGCGCAAAGGGTTAAAACAGCGAGCGCGGCGGCAAGCAAAACATTAGTTATCTTTTTCATTAAACTTGTTTACTCCTTAACAGTAAGTTCAACCGAGCATTCGCCTGAGTAGCAGAAATCTACATATTCGATATGAAGGTTTCTGCGAGCTTGAAGTTTAAGCGTGTAGGTCTTGCCGGCTTCAAGTTTGAGAGTTCCGAAGTAGATCGTCTGGAATGCGCCGTACGCCTTTGTAAAATTCAGACTCTGCACGTTTGCGTTTTTGTCTCCTGCGCCTATCTCCGCATATTCTCCGTCGCCGTCTTTAATAAACAGTTTCATAAGATCGTAGTTCGTAATCTCTTCGACCTTTCTTTCCGAGTAATCGCCGCCGAGATATATCGTTACGTCCTTATCGCATTCGAAGGTATATTCGATATAATCGGTCGTGTTTAATCTTACGTTGCTGCCTTTCGAGAATTTCCCGAGATAAGAAGCTCCCGTAATAATGCCGTTTATACCGGCTTTTTCTTCGCCGTTTGTCGAAACAAAATTGACGACTTGCGCGTCTACCGCGTTAAACGAAGTCGTTTTCGCAAGCTCCACTTTCGCATTTCCGCTGTACGCCACTTCCAAAAATTCCGCGCGCACGTAATCGCCTTTCGCCGTTAAGCGAACGTAGTTAAGCCCTTTTTGAAGCGTCACCGTCGCTATCTTAATCAAAGCCGTATCGCCCCACTTTTCAAACGTAACTTTCTGTTGCGCTTCGGAGGCTGTCAACGCCGTGTTGTTGAGCGTTACGTCGAACATATCGAAAACGCTTAAATTGTTAATTTCGAGCGTAGATTTGAAGCAATCGAGCGAAAGGGTTACGTTTTCCGTTTCCCCGTCGGCAATGATTGCGTATTCGATTGCGTTGTCTTTTGCAAATCTCACATGTTTGCCGTTTCCGCGCCCGGATTGCGTGTAGGACGAAGTACCGATATCGAAGTTTGTTTTTATATGCGAAGCCTCGGAAGCGTGCATAACGATTGACATAACCTTGAAAGAATAAGCGTGTCCGTCGATCGTAATCGAATATTCCTTGTAGTTTTCGCCGTTTGTTATTTTATATCCCGCGTCCGAAAGAACGGGCAAATCCGTTTCGCCGTCAATATCTCCGCAGACGGAGCATACGTTTTTGGCATGTCCCGTTTCAGTTTCCGTGGGTTGCTTAGTGAAGGTCGTAATGTATTCGCAATCGCCCGTTATAACGTGGTTTTGGTCGTTTTTGCACACCTTTTTGTGCGTTCCGTTGCCGGCGGGTTGCCACTCGCCGTACTCATGCCCGATAGCGTCAATCGGGAATTCCTTTTTGTCCGTATACTTTTTGCCGTCTTTTTCAACGGTAGCCGTGTAAACGGTTTTGCCCGAAGCCTCGCAAGTAGCCGCCTCGGTTGTCTTTTCGACGGTTGCGTCAAGCGTTATCTTTTCGCCGCCGTCATCCGGGGTCAGGGTAGCCGTCGCCTTAATGCCTTTCCAGGTAAATTCGGCGGTGTAGTTGACTTCTTTTTTTCCGCACGCGGTAAGCGTAATCGAAAAAAGCGTTGCCAAGCAGATAATGATTGCAATTACTTTCTTTAAGTTTTTCATAAAAGCTCCTTATGCCTTATTTTTATTATTTGTTTGCGAGCGATATCGTCGCGTCGCCTAAGTAGCAGAAATCCACGTATTCGACATGTAAGTTTCTGCGCGCCTGAAGTTTAAGCGTGTAGGTTTTGCCGGCTTTAAAATCGAGCGTTGCAAAGAAAGTCGTTTGGAACGAACCGTATTCCATTGTGAAATTCAAACTCTGCACGTTAGCGTTTTCGTTTTTTGCGGTTATCTCCGCATATTCTCCGTCGCCGTCTTTGACAAACAGTTTCATCAGGTCATAGTTAGTAAGTTCTTCGACCTTTCTTTCCGAGTAATCGCCGCCGAGATATACGGTAACGTCCTTGTCACAGGTGAAGGTATATTCGATATAATCGGTAG
>CAKQSU010000235.1 GCA_934273135.1 uncultured Clostridia bacterium | reverse complement strand
AGCTCGGTTCCTTTATGGCTTCGCAAAAACCGATTTATTGCCGCAAAAATAATTAGTGATGAAGAATGCAATCCCTATCAAAAAATATTACGTTCGGCGGTGGAACATGAAGCGGATTGTTTCCTTTATTTTATCGTTTGCAAGTCTTTTTCTTCTTGCAACGGCGAGTTATGATTTTTCGACAAACAAAAAAACAATTAAGGCTTACGCTTTGGAAAGTATTTCCACAAGCGTTGTTTCGCCTGCCTCCTATCCCGAATACCTTGCTCTCTCCTTCCCCGTGGACGTTTACGTCAGCGGCGAGCCCACCGACGGGGACTATGTTTTGGCGATAGCCGAACCGCACAAAATTTTCGTGTACAGAAACGGCGTTTACAAAACCTATCCGCTCCCCGATTATACGGTGTCTAAGCTTGCCGTGTTCGGCGATTACGTCATTTTCCTTTCAAGCTCGGGCATCTACTATTTTTCGGACGAAACGCCCGTGGAAAACGGTTGCGTTAAGGCTGTCGATTCGCTCGTCAAATCGGCAAACAGTTTTATTCTGAACGAGAGCCTTTTAATCGTAAACCCGTCGAGCGAGATACGCTCTTACGAAGTCGTCACGACCGAAACCCGTCTTGAATTTCACCAAAGAATTTCCTCAAGCCTCGGCTTCACTCCGACATGCCTTACTTACGACAACGGCAACACGTACTATTTTTACGAAAAAACTTTAAGGCTTTTTTCGACTAACACCCCCGTGGAAATCGCGCGGAATTTGAAAGACCCGCGCTACGCGGTCGCCGGCAACGGTTACGTTTACTTTTCTTCGGCGGACGGCATTTATTCGGTTGAGCTTGCCACCGCAACGACAAAACAGATTGTCCCGGTAAGCTCCGTAAACGCCCTTTCAAGCCTCGTTTCGCCCCAAGGGCTGTTCCTTTACGGCAAGTCGCTTTACGTATGCGACAGTTCGATTGACGCCGTTATGGTAATAAACGTAGATACGAACGAATTTACTTCTTTCGCCGTTACCGCGCGCGGAGATTTGCCGAACAGGGTCACTTCTCAGCCCAAGTCGATTACCGCAAACGACTCTTCGCTTTTTATCCTCGACGATTCGCAAGTCAAAATCTACGACCTTAACGCAAAGACCTTTGCCGCCGAAAAGTTGGAAGGCATAGGCGGTAGCGACAAAATCGCGGCGACGGCGTCATCTCTTTTGCTCGCTTCGGGCGACGACTTGAACCTCTTTATTCTCAACAAAAACGGGGCTTACGAGCGCGCGGAAATAAAAAGCGACACCGCAAACTACCGCAACATAACCGCCGTTTGCGCGTACGACAAGAATTTTTACTTTATAAACAACGAGCTTTCAAGCAGCGTTTCGTACGCCGTCGTGTATGAAATCGACGTAACCACCCGCTCGATAAAACGCCTTGCAAACATAAAAGGCACGGGCGAGCTTATAACTTCCGACGTGTTCGGTCGCCTTTACGCAACCGTTTACGATAACGGAGAATACAGGGTTTTCGGCAGCGAAGAAAACTTTTTCACCGAAAACGGCTTGCTCCTTTCGACCACCCAAAAACCCTTAGCCTCTTTCGTGGACATCGAAGGCACGGTGTTTTTACTTTCGGAAGCAAACAAAATTACTTCCGTGACCACGGGCAAAACATCTTCGAGAGCGGAATACGAACTTTCGCTTTCTCAAAACCTGCCCGCATTGACCGCGCTCGACGCCTGTCTCGTCCCCGCGTCCGACAAAACGTTTTTCCTCTACAAAGGCTTCGTTATTTCGGCAGAACCGACGTTCGGTGTCGCCACCCCGGAAAAGCTTTCCGTCCCCGAAGATTATTCGGTAGAACTTAACGCAAAACCCGAAAAGGTTTCGATTGAAAAATATTCCCGTTATTTTGGCGTAGACCTTGAAAAAACCGCCGAAAACAGCCGCTTCGAATACGTCGGCTACGGCGCGGAAGAAGCCGAAAAAGAATACTTTTTGCTCGCCGAAACAGACCGTTACGCCCTCGTTACGAGCGACGAAAAGTCCGCGGTCGTCCGTAAGGACGATATCATCAGAATTTCCGACGGCATAACCGAAACAAAAGGCTCGCGGTTTGCCGTGACGGACGTGAACGCCTATTCTTACCCCGTCGCCCGCGCGCCCTTTACCGCTTTTTGCATAAGCTACAACGAAAAGGTCGAAGTTAAAGGCGTTATAACGCTTAACGGCAAAAGCTTCACGCTCATAAGCCGCGGCGAAGAAACGGGTTACGTCCCCACGTCTATGCTGAAAAACGCCGTTGCGGCGGATTCCACCCCGCACGATTATTACACGGCTTCGGTCGGCAGAAGCGGCGCGAAAGTGTATTCGGACGAAGCCTTGACCGAAGAAGTCGGCTCGTTCAAACCGTCGCAAGACATTTATGTAATAACCGACGACGGCAAAATCGCCACCGTTTTGTACGAAGGCAAAGTTTGCTATCTCGACTCCGCGCTCTTAAAGTCCCACGGCTACTATGCGATAAGATATCTTTTAGTCATAGTAATCTTGGTTTTCGCGCTTTTTTCCACCGGCTACTACCTCGTCAAAACAAGGGTCTTTAACAAGAAAAGCAAAGAAGAATGATTGCTTAGGGATTGCATTCCTTATCTACTCAATACCTAAAAGGCGGCTTTTTCGCGCTTTTTTGTGACCGTTCGATTGGAGTACGTTTAGTACGCCTGCCTCACGCTCGCAAAAAATCATCAAA
>CAKQSU010000234.1 GCA_934273135.1 uncultured Clostridia bacterium | reverse complement strand
AGCAAATTCTGCGAAGAACACACTTACGACGATATCGGCAGAGAACTTTCGTCAACCACGGAAACGGGTGAAACCACCTCTTACGAGTACTTCGACGATACTGCAAGCTTAAGGTCTGTAAAATACCCAGACGGAGCGGTTATCGCTTACGGCAAAGATATAACGGACAACGTGACGGCTATAACGCAAAGCACCGAGGACGGCGAAGAAAATTCCACTATTAAGCGTTACTTCGATAACGGCTTAACAAAAAAAGTCGAAAGCGGGAACACGAAAATCGAGTACGAATACGACGTGAAAGACAGAGTAACGCAAATTAAGCTTAACGGCGAAGCGAAAGCCACGATAGCATATGCGGAAGACGTTGTCGCTTCCGACGGAACGAGTACCGACGAAACAACCGTAACCAACGCTAAGGGTGAAACGATTAAAACTACGACCGATAAAGCAGGTAACGTGCGTTCCGTCAAGTTCAACAATAACGAACAGTGGAACGCAACGTACACCAAAAACGGCGAAGTAAAAGCCCTTGAAGACAAAATTACCGGCAAAATCGAAAAAAATTACTTTGACGAATACGGCAGAAAGTTCGCGTATATCATTAAAAACGGCGTAAAGATACCGTACAAAGAAGAGTATTCTTACGACAATTACGGCAACGTTCTCAAGGCGAAATTGGGAAGCAGAGAGTACGTATACAGCTATGGCACCGATTCGGTAAGGACGCTTAAAGGAGTTTCGACCGGCGGGGTGTCGTTTGAAAGAAAGACGGACAAAGCGGGCAGAAACGCAGGCAAAGTTATCACGCAAGGGTCTACCGAAATCGCAAAAGAAAGTATTCGTTACCTTAAGTTCGGCGACAGAGCGACTAATTTGCCGTTTGCCGTTGACTTTAAGGACGGAAGAATAACGTATAAGTACGACAAAGTCGGCAATATTAAGGAAATCCGCGAAAACGGCGAAATTATCGCTAAGTACAAATACGATACGCTCGGCAGACTTGTAAGAGAAGACAACAAGCCGTTTGCAAAAACGGTAACGTATACTTACGACAATTGCGGAAATATTCTCGAAAAGCGGACCTACGCATATACTTTAGTAGACGATATCGAAGAGAAAGACCATACAACCGTAAGCTACAAGTATGACGGAGACAAACTGCTTAAGTATGGCGCGGAAGCTTGCGCTTACGACGTACTCGGCAACCCGACTACTTACAGAGGAAAAACGGCGACTTGGGAGAAAGGTAGACTCAAAACTTACAACGGCGTTACGCTCGGTTACGACGGCAGAGGAAAAAGAATTTCAAGCGGAAGCCTGACTTTCGAATATTCTTCCGACGGAAGACTCTTAAAGCGCAGCGACGGGTTGGAATTTATCTACGATTTGCAAGGCTTAGCGGGCGTTGTCGATAATAGCGGCTCTACGGCTAAAACGTATTTCTATCGTAAGGACGCGCAAGGAAAC
The DNA here is from genome assembly GCA_934273135.1 of uncultured Clostridia bacterium. Classification (GTDB taxonomy): domain Bacteria; phylum Bacillota; class Clostridia; order Christensenellales; family Borkfalkiaceae; genus UBA4636. The sequence continues at coordinate 1,272 of CAKQSU010000234.1, read as the reverse complement.
ATCGTCGCATTGCTTGACGAAAACGGCGCAGTCGTGGCAAAATATGTTTACAACGCTTGGGGTGAGCATAAAGTTCTCAATCCCGACGGCACGGAAAACACTTCCGCAAGCTTTATCGGCAACCTTAACCCCTTCCGTTATCGCGGTTACTATTACGATACTTCGCTCAAGCTTTACTATCTCGTAACCCGTTATTACGACCCCGTTGTCGGTAGGTTTATCTCGCAAGATTCTTTAGAATACGCCGACCCCGACACGATAAACGGCTTGAACCTCTATGTATACTGCGCTAACAACCCGGTAATGAACGTCGACCCGCGCGGAACGAGCTGGTGGACAGATTTTTGGAATAGTGTTGCAGGAAAAATAGTAGGTACGGTTCTTGTTGTTGCGGCGGTTGTTGTTCTCTCAGTTTTGACTGCTGGTGTCGGAGGAGCAGTGACTGCGGCTTTAGGTGGAGGATTTTGGGCCGCAGTTGCTGGTGGAGCGGTTGGAGGCGCGATATCGGGTGCAATATTTGGAGCTGGAATTTCAATAGTATCTCAGGGCGTTTCAAATGGATATGGAAGTATTGACTGGGGAAAAGTAGGTGTTGATACTCTAATAGGAAGTATAACCGGAGCTGCTACAGGCGCTATTTTTGCTGCAGTTGGGAGAGGTTTAGGCTTATTAGGCAAAACGAAGTGGGCGCAAAGAATTATGAAAAACTTTAATGCTACTTCTAAAAACTTTATGTTTGGATCAAAAAGCGGTAATTTCACTTTCTTCCGAAATGGAAAGACTTTTAGATTAGAGGCTTCTATCCAACATGGATTGCATTATCATTCTTTAGCGGCAGGAACAACGGCTCCACAATGGAAATTTATTTTTAATATTTTCAATTCAATTGCTGGATTAATAGGTGGGTATATTGGAAATGCATTATACTAATTATAAAAAAATAACTTATATTCTTTCGGAACAACCTGGATTATCGGGTCAAATTGCTTTCGAATTTATAAAAAAAATAATTAGTTCAAAAATTATATTAAAAATTACCTTTTATGGACATGGAATAAATAATGATAATCTTGTTTTACTTAAAGAAATGTATAATGATATAGTAATGTTGCCAAGTAAAAATAACGAAGAAGAGTTTATTATTAATAACTTTGAAATTAATAATGGATTACTTAAAGTATTATGTTCTTTAGGGGAATTTCCAAACGTTTTAAAAATATCAAAGATAGATTCTAATTTGAAATTGAATAAAATTGATTATTGGTGGTGTAT
>CAKQSU010000233.1 GCA_934273135.1 uncultured Clostridia bacterium | reverse complement strand
CGTGTAATCGGTGCGGTATATGGCTTCCGTTCCGTCTGCGAAAATAGCCCTCGGGCCGCCGCCCGGCATAACGGTGTTCAATAATTCGTAAAAATCATATACGCTTGTGGACACAACCGACACGACGCACAACAAAGTCAGCGTTGCGGCGGTAACTATCGCCCACACCCTCGCTCCGATACTTTTCCAAATTTTTTTAAACATACCTTCTCCTTTAAGAAAACTCAATAGTTTTTCTTCGGCAAACCGAGTTTTGCGCACCAATCGAGGACGGCTTCGGTTTCTATTTTAAGACAGTCGACAAGCGGCGCTTTTGCCGTCATCGTCGTTCCGCTCATTGCGTCGCTGTTCATTGTGCATACGGAGAAGATATTAAGCCCTTCTTTAAGCGATACGTTTACCGCAATGGTATAATCCTTAAACGGCAATGCGTGAACACTGTCTACGTCGTCGGAAGAACCCTTAGGAACATTCGTAAAAGATATAGTTCCGTAATCCAAGTCAACGCCGTTCAAAGATATCTTATAGGATTCTTTATCGATGTCGAAGTCTCTTAATTCCGCCGACAATCTCAGAATAATCGTGGCGTCGCTGACGGCAACGTCGCTTATAAACTGGAATTCGAGAGAACATCCGATTTCGTACTGATAGCCCACGAATCTATTGTTGCTTGCGCCGAGCGTGTCCTCCGTCTGAATCATTCCGGGACCGCCCGCCGTGCCGGATAAGCCCGGTCCGCTTTTGCCGTTAAGGTTTGTGTCTTCCGCTTCGAACGTGTAAACCTGTCTCCCGGACGGAGCCGTTTTGGTCCACTTTGCATAAACGGTTTTTTCCGCCGTAACGGGGGTGTCGAAGTTGTACGCTTCTCCGCCGGTCGTTAAGTTATACCAACCGTCGAACTTATAGCCTTTTCTCGTCGGATCCTTAGCCGGTTTTACGGCTTTGTCGCCTTCTTTGACTTTCTGCACGGTCGCCGCGACGGAATCCTTATAGTTGCAATCGAATTTTACGTTAAAATATTGAGCGTTTTCAAGCCATTTCGCATAGATTACCGTATCGGCGACAACGCTTGAAGCAAAATCATACTCAACGGTACATTTGTCGTCGGAATACCAATTATCGAACTTGAAGTTATCCCTTACGGGGTCTTGCGGTCTTTCTACCTTTGCGTCTTTTCTGACGCTTATCGTTTTATTTTGGGCGTTATCGTAGTTATAGTTAAACGTGAAAGAAAGGAGCTTATAGGAAACTTTTATTTTGAACGTTGCGCTCTTGCCGCCGTATCTTACGGTAACGGTTTTGTTTTCCGTGTCTTTATCGGCGTCGTTAATTATTGTGTTTACCTCGGAGATCTTTACGTCCTCGGCGGTCATAGACTTCGTTTCCGTTGTTCCGTCGGCGTATTTTATCGTTATTTCGCCGCCTGCCGCGGAAAATTCTTCTCCGACAAAATATTCCGTTTTAGTCGGCTCTTTCGATACGGAAACGGATTGTACCTTTTTTCCGCTCGAACTACCCCCGCTCGAATTGTCGCCGCTTTCTACGCAGCCTGCGGCAAAAACAAGCGTAAGGCTCAAAAGTATTGTGGTGATTATCGCGGTTGTACGCTTCAAGATAGTTTTCTTTTTGTTTTTATACATAAATTTCACCTTTATTAAAAATACACGGGAACTGTTTTGAAGCTTTTAAGGCCCCAAAACAGTTCCTATGCTCTTTAGACAATCGCCCTAAGCGCGATTATTTTTTTATGCCACGACTATCGTTATAGTCTGAACAAACTGAGTAAGCGTGGTTCCCGCCGCTCTCATCCACGGGTTAGTACCCTTGGAAACGTAAGGAACGTTCAACGTAATGGTTACCGTGTATTCGCCCGCTTCCGCAGTGCAGTTGCCGGTAATCTTAACGGAAGTGTTGACCGCGTACGCGCTTCTTCCTGCCCAGCCCATCTCGTTAGTCATAACGTATTCTGCGGTAAGCCCCGCGGGTAATCCTTCGACTTTGTAGCCGTAAATCTTACTGCTCTCGAGGTTTGCGAGAGTGGAAAGATCTGCAACGCCGGTGTTGCCGAGGGTTACGATGTCCGCTGCGGACTTATCTTCGTCCCTATGATACCAGCTTCCGTCAAGACCCATGTAGGCGTTCATAATTCTCATATTGTTGCCTCTTGAGGTTATTGCAAGCTGGTTGCCGTATCTCAAAGACGCCGCCGCGATGGTTGCGTTGTACGCGCTGTTTCTCGCTACGTTGATCTTCTGTCCGTCCACTATGTTCTTGCCGTTTACGGTAAAGTCGCTTTGAACGGCGAACTTGAACGTTACCTTTTTATTCTTAATCCAGGAGTCGCAATCGAACTTGCCCGTGACGTCCGCCGCGGTTTCGCCGGTGGGTACGCCTTTGAGTATACCGGTTGCCGCGTCATAAGTCATACCGGCAGGCCATACGGCGTCTTCCGCAAACGTAAACGTTGCGTCCGAAGTCTTACCGGGGATAGACAACTGTATCGAGTTGTAGATGCCTTTCGTGAGAGTGTAGAGGACTGTTTCTTCGTCGCCGAGACCGTTGTTATTGACCGACGAATTGGCGAGCGTCTGTAACAAACGCTGAGCGCATTTACGAACGGCAAAGTAATGAGTGGGAGAAAGCATGGTGCCTGCGCCGCTGTCGTAACCGGTGTATTCTTCCGCGTTGGCGGCAACCCTTACGCATTTAGCGGTTTCGTCCCAAGTTCCGCGTTCGAGAGCGCACTG
>CAKQSU010000232.1 GCA_934273135.1 uncultured Clostridia bacterium | reverse complement strand
CCCGAAAGTTGCGCCGGAAAGTTCGCCATTCTCTCTTTCAGCCCGACTTCTTCGAGCGTTTTTTCCGGGGAAAGATGGTTTTTGCAAATTTCCACGGCGATTTCCACGTTTTCGAGCGCGGTAAGATTCGGCATCAGATTGTAAAACTGAAAAACAAAGCCCACGTCGCTGCGGCGATATTCGCAAAGCCCTCTCTTATTAAGCTCGGTGACAACCTTGCCGTCGAGAATTATTTTTCCGCTCGTCGCGTTGTCCATTCCGCCCAAAAGGTTCAAAAGAGTGGTTTTGCCCGCCCCGGAACTACCTAAAATAACCGCAAATTCGCCTTCGGCAAGGGAAAGGGAAACGTCTGTCAACGCTTTGACTTCCACCTCGCCCGTTTTGTACGTTTTGCTTACGTTATCGAGAGTCAAAAACCCTTCCATAAAAACCTCCTTTAAGCCGCATTTTTATGCTTTACCCCTACGCCCGTTTAAAAATATGACAATCTTACGATTTCGCAAAAATCTTCGTGTAGAATGTCTATCGTCACGCCGCGGCGGCTCACCCCCCACACCGACCTTCGCCCGCTCGGCTCTGCCGAGCTTTTAGAGCAGCCCGCTCGCATCGGCAAACCACCTTCACACCGACCTTCGCCCGCTCGGCTTTGCCGAGCTTTGTGGAGAAGGGGGGACCGTCGCCAACACGACGGTGGATGAGGGGATATTGAGTAAATCCATAAAAAAAGCAACGTAATTCTTCTTTTTATATATAATATCATATTTCCTAAAAAAAAGCTAAAATTACGACAAATATTTTCAAATAACATTTCAAATAACAGAAAAAAATAAAAAAATTTTCAGTTATCGTTCAAAGCCGAAATTGAAAACTTTCCCCGTTTTAAGGAAAAGTTTTCAATTTCAAGACTTTCCGTCCTTAGCTTCTACCTTTCGATTTTTAACTAAAAACCCCGTCTATATGGCGATTATCGCCATATAGACGGGCTTTTACTTTTTTTATTAACCGACTAAAGTCAACACTTTTTTACAGTCCTTACACGTTACTGTGCCGTCTTCGGCGGTTTCCGTATTGACATGATTGTCGGGGTTAATCGGTATTATGACGGACGGGTCGACTTCTATCGTTCCCTCTTCGTCTTCAAAGTATGTTTTACACATCGAGCAGTAATAACAATCCTTTGTTAAGCCTACGTTCTTGCAAGTTGCTTCGCAAGCGGTTTTTAGCTTCATGTTATGAATTTCGACTTGTTCGAAAGTTCCTTCCTCGGAGAAAATCACGAACGACTGGAAGTTATGCGCACCCGTGACGTCTTTTATGGGCGTTTGGGCAAACTGTACGATATTTGCCCCCGCTTTCAAGTCTATCTCGCCTACTATAAGCAGAGAATAATTGTTCCAATCGTACGCGTCGCTACCCGGACACATAACCGTTTCGTCTTCGAACTTAACACCGTTCACCGTCATATCGAACTGTTTAGCAAAAAGCTGATTGTTCTTAGAACTTGAAATGACAACGCCGAATTTAACCCTTCTGTCGGCATCCGCCATTATTTTGTATCTTACGGTAGTCGTCTTTTTCCAGGTTACGCCTATGCCGTCCTTTTCTCCGTTAACACTTCTCGACGCGTAAGTTCTTGAATCAAGCACGGAGAATATGCTTGCCTTATGAGTGCCGCTTACGCATTTGCACTTTTTAGCGCACCCCGGGTTAACGCAAGAAAAATTAGTGCAACCGCCGCAGGTTTCGCAAACGGATTTGCAAGTATGCGGGACTTGTTCTGCTTGTTTTAAAACGTACTTAGCCGTTTCTTCCGGATAAGCAATCTGAATACTGTCGAATTCGTGTCCCGCGTCGTTATTAGCTACGAAAGTTATAACGTTTTCCTTTTCTTTGAGATTTATGCACCCGAGATTAACCGCAGCAACGGAGCCGTCAAGTGCGGCAGGGATAAAGGAATTTCTATTAAGCTTTTCACCGTTAAACGTTGTCGTTATAACATCGGTAAATTTTTCCTTTTGCGCGCTTGAAGCAACATGCGCAGTCAAGTTGACCTTTGCCGGGGTTTTTGCGTAAATTTTATACGATACCGCCCCTTCGTTGTTCTTCGTGAACCCGCGATAAACTTTTTCGGTAGTATCGTAGGTAAGGCTCGTTTTCGCAACGCTTATGTCGCTGATTTTGAAAGTAGTCGCGTAAGCGTACGTTCCGCCGCATTTATTGGCGCAAGCGGCTTCTTCGCATTCCGTATCGAGGCACAGACCGCAATCCGGGCATTTGCTTTCGCAAACATGAACGGTAGAACCGCCCGACGAATTGCCGCCGCCCGTAGAACCGGACGGTTTTGCCCCGCCCGAAGACGAATTGTCGCCTTTATCCGCGCAACCCGTAAGAGCAACGGAGAAAGCGATAAGCACGCAAATAGCCAAACTAAGTATTGATTTAAACTTTCTTTTCATAATAAACCCTCCTTAACGGATATTATTTTTTTTGTTGATAAAAGTTAAAACGAAGCCGCAAACGGTAACAAGCAAGCAAACGGCAGTTACTATCCACAACGCCGTCCGAACGGTGTAAAGCGTATTATAGTACCAAGGCGTGACGTATTCGAAGTGTGTGCTGTCGTCTACTCCGTTCATCGCCGCGGAATTTGCGACGGTATAAAGTATTCTGTGAGCGGATTCTCTCAAAGCCGTTGCAACGGTTGCGTTTTTCGTATAGTTGCCCCACATTTCGGTGTCGTCCTTTGTGCCTCTGAGCCACAAATCG
>CAKQSU010000231.1 GCA_934273135.1 uncultured Clostridia bacterium | reverse complement strand
CTTGTCGGCGGGGCGCAAAAGACCGAGAAAAAGAAGATTAAGCCCTGGCATATAGTAGTCGCCGCGGCAACGGCGGTTATGGTAGTTGCGGGCGCCGTTCTTTTCCCCGTTATAAAGCATGTTCGCAAGGAAGCTCTTTATGAAGTCACCGATAAGTTCGAAGCCGAATGGGCGGAGATGAAAGCGTTGTCCGCCGCCTACGATTTTTACGGTTGCGTAGAGGAAAGCGAATATGCAAGCAACGGTATGTGTGTTGCGCAATACGGAGTAACGGGAAACGTTTTGATTTTTAGAATTATTTCGTCGAAAGAGTGTAAAGCCAAGATGTTTGTTTCCGTCGTTTCCGTCTACGATATGTTTAATAACTTGTATTTAGAAACGGAATTCGATTCGGTATGGAATTTGTACATTAACCCTACGGAAGAGGATCTGAACGCCCGTAGGTTTGTCAAAACGGGGATAAAATACCTTTCGACCGACATCAATAAAACATGGTACGGGTTTGTCGAAGTTCAAACCGAAGTTACGCTGAAAAAAGGTGTGAACGAAATCTATTTCGTAGTTCCTTTAGGTCAGAACGGCGCCGTAGGCTTGAATATGGACTACATAAGATTTGAGTGCGATTCCGAGCTTAAATGGATTCCGACAAAGACCAACGACGTGCGTCCGCCCGACGACGTGATAGAAAAAAAGCAATCCCTAAAGGCGCAAGTTGATTTTTAGTTCGAAAAAGGCTTAAAAACAAAACGTTTAATGATGTTTATCCACCCCGACGAAGTGATAGAAAAGAGTAATCGCTTAAAGCTGAAACGATGAATTTTATGAACCCGAAAAGGTCTTAAAATAAAAATATTTTTGGAGGCAAAAATGATAAGCAAACACAACTTTAAGAGAATCGCAACGGCAACCCTTGTCGTTCTCTCGCTATTCTTCGCAATGTTCGGCATGGCTTTTATGAGGCAGACCGCCGCCAACGCGGAAGAAATTCCGACGGTAACGGACGGAAGCAAGATAGAGATGGAAAGCGTAACGCCGAACGGCACGCCGACGTACAACAATCCGTCTTTTATTTACGACAAAGATACGGCTTCCGGCGGAAAAGCAATAGGCAACTGGGGTAACGGCGACAATAACGTCACTTACAAATTCAAACTTGAAAAGGCTCAAAAAGCCAAGATAGGTATCGCGCTCGTTACGGGCTGGGGCGGAACGCAGTTGATTACGAAAGTAAACGGAACAAGCGTACCTTTTGAAACGGGTTTCGATTCGTTCAATAACGATTATCACGCGTTCAAGGTTTATTACTTGAAAGAAGTAGAATTGGTTGCGGGCGAGAATTCCTTGTATCTCGAAGCGTACGAGGGTTCGAACTTCAACTTTGACTATATAACGTTTAAATTTTCACCCGAAGTACACGCTTGCGGACATGTCTGCAAAACCTGCGGACTCTGTACCGACTTCACCTGCGCGGACGAAGTTTGCGCCAAAAAGTGCGAAGGACATAGCCAAAAAGGCGAACACACGCATACTTTTGTAAACGGCGTATGTTCTTGCGGCGATATTAAAATCGAAGTCGAAAGCGTGAATCCTAACGGCACGCCTATGGACGGAAACCCGACTTTTATATTCGACAAAGCAACGGCTTCCGGTGGCAAAGTCATCGGTAACTGGGGTAACGGCGACACTAACGTTACTTACAAGTTTACCGCCCAAAAGGCAAGTTGGGCAAAAATCGGCATCGCTCTCGTGACCGGTTGGGGTTCGACGAGCTTAATCACGAAAGTAAACGGGAACAGCGTTTCGTTTGTCGGTTCTTTCGACCCGTTTACCGATTGGGCTAACGGTTGGTATAACTTTAAAACGTACTACTTGCAGGACGTTGAAATAAAGGAAGGCGAAAACACCATATATCTTGAAGCGGACGGCGGCGGAAGATTCAACTTCGACTATATTTTGGTTGAATACTTTGAAAAAGAAGCTCACGTTTGCAAACACGTTTGCGAAACTTGCGGCAAATGCACGGACGAAACCTGCACGGACGAAGTTTGCAAAGATAAGTGCCTCGGTCATGCCCCGCACGCTTGCGGACACGTCTGCGAAATCTGCGGACTCTGCACCGACTTCACCTGCGCTAAGGAAGCTTGCGCCAAAAAGTGCGAGGGACACAGCGTTGACGGAGACCATACTCATACATATGTGAACGGCGTATGTTCTTGCGGCTGTCTTAAAATCGAAGTCGAAAGCGTGAAACCTAACGGCACGCCGACGGACCCGACCGGGACTTTTATATTCGACAAAGCAACGGCTTCCGGCGGCAAAGTCATCGGCAACTGGGGCAAAGGCGACACAAACGTTACATACAAGTTTACCGCTAAAAAGGCAGGCTGGGCAAGAATCGGTATAGCCCTCGTGACCGGTTGGACGGGAACAGACTTAATCACGAAAGTGAACGGAGAAAAAGTTTCTTTCGTCGGCAAATTCGACCCGTTTACCGATATGGAAAACGGTTGGTATAACTTCAAAACGTACTACTTACAAGACGTTGAAGTACGGGAAGGCGAAAACACCATATATCTCGAAGCATGCGAAGGCTCGAACTTCAACTTTGACTATATACTCGTCAACTTCATTGAAAAACCCGCTCACGTTTGCAAACACGTTTGCGAAATCTGCGGCAAATGCACGGACGAAACCTGCACGGACGAAGTTTGCAAAGATAAGTGCCAAGGTCATCACGTTCACGCCTTTAAGGACGGGCGGTGCGAATG
>CAKQSU010000230.1 GCA_934273135.1 uncultured Clostridia bacterium | reverse complement strand
GTCGTATATCGACCAGAACGGCGAAAAGAAGACGCCTTTCGTCATTCACCGTTCGTCCATCGGCTGCTACGAAAGGGTTTTCGCAATGCTCATCGAAAAGTACGCGGGAGCCTTCCCGACATGGCTTTGCCCCGTTCAGGTCAAGATTTTGCCCGTAACGGACAGAGCCGCGGAATATTCCGAAGCCGTTAAGGAAGCCTTGTACGACAGAGGTTTAAGAGCCGAAGTCGACTCAAGAAGCGAAAAGATAGGCAAAAAGATAAGGGACGCTCAAATGGAAAAAGTTCCTTACATGCTCGTTATCGGCGACAAGGAAGTGGAAGCGGGCGATATAGTCGCCGTCCGCAGCAGAAGAACGGGCGATATGGGCGAAATGAAGACCAAGGACTTTATCGAAATGGTTCATAAGGAAGATAAAGACAAGGTCGTTTACAAGGACTAAAATTTAAAAAAGCCTGTAAAAATCCTTGACAAAAGGGAATGCGGTGTGGTAGAATGTTTAAGCTTGAAGCAGAAGAGTGAACCTTCTCGCCGTCGGTTTTAACGAAACGGCACATACCGCATTATCGGCTAATGTTGATTTTTTATGGTATATTATCGGGTTTTCTTATGCGGAAAGCCCGATTATTTTATGCTTGAGGAGGCTAAAACCATTAAAGTTCAGAATAACATCAACGAAATGATACGTCATCCGGAAGTCCGCCTTATCGGCGCGGACGGCAGTCAGCTCGGGATAGTTTCTTCCCGCGAGGCGCAAAGGCTCGCATACGAGGCTAATCTCGACCTTGTGGAAATATCTTCCACGGCAACGCCGCCCGTATGCAAAATAATGGACTACGGCAAATACCGTTTCGAAATTCTCAAAAAGCAAAAAGAAGCCAAAAAGAATCAAAAGGTTATCGAGCTTAAAGAAATCTGGCTGTCTATGACCATCGACGTGGGCGATTTGAACGTCAAGGCAAAGCAGACCATGAAGTTCTTGGACGCCGGTAACAAAGTCAAGGTTTCCATACGCTTAAGAGGAAGACAGAACGCGCATTCGTCGCTCGGCGTGGACGTTATGAACAAATTCTTCGAACTTGTCAAGGAAAAAGCGATTATGGAGAGGAGACCCGTCTTAGAGGGCAGGAACATTCTCATGATACTCGCGCCCGCAAAAGAAGAACAAACAAAGAAGCAATAATCTTTCAAAGCATTTAATCGGCGGGGCAACCCGCAAAACTCAAAAATTTATATCGGAGGGCAAAAAACATGCCGAAAATGAAAACTCACAGCGGTTCCAAAAAGCGTTTTAAGCTTACCGCCTCGGGTAAAGTAAAAAGAGCTTGCGAAGGTCACAACCACATCTTGAGCAAGAAAGACACCAAGAGAAAAAGAAGATTGAGAGCGGGTACGTACGTATCCACCACTCAGGAAAAGACCGTTAAGGGTCTTATTCCCTACAAGGCGTAAGGAGGACAATATAAATGCGTATCAAAAGAGCGGTTAACGGCGTTAAAAAACGCAGAAAGATAATGAAGCTTTCCAAAGGTTACTTTGGGGCTAAGAGCAAATTATACAGAGTAGCGCGTCAAGCGGTCATGAAGTCGCTTACCTACGCTTACGTCGGCAGAAAATCCAAAAAGCGTGATTTCAGAAAGCTTTGGATTGCTCGTATCAACGCGGGTTGCCGTCTTAACGGAATAAGCTACAGCAAATTTATGCACGGTATGAACGTACTCGGTCTTAACCTTAACAGAAAGGTTCTTTCCGATATGGCTATCAACGATGCGGCAGGGTTTACCTCGCTCGTTGAAAAGGTTAAAGCGTGCAACGCGTAAAAAGCCTTTTAAGCCGCTTATAGGTTGACTATCAGCGGCTTTAATTTTTGTTATATGATTATCACTTCACGCCACAATCCCTTAGTTAAGCTTTACGCTTCGCTTAAGGACAAAAAAGGGAGAATTTCCGCGGGCGGATACCTTGTAGAGGGCGAAAAACAAGTTGCGGAAGCCGTTAAAAGCGGCAGAAACGTTTTGTCCGTGATGGGCAAATCCTCGCTTGTGTCGCCTTACGAGGGAAAAGTTCCTTGTCTGTACGAGGTGACGGACGATATTTGTCGTTTCGTTGCCGATTCCGTCACGCCGCAAGGAATATTCGCGCTCGTCGCATTCCCGCCCTTTATAAGGCAAAGCGGCGGCAACATCGTGCTTTTAGACGGCGTTTCAGACCCCGGCAACGTAGGCACGATTATACGAACTTGCGCCGCAGTAGGCGTAAAAACCGTTTATATTTTAAACGGCGCGGACGCGTATTCGCCTAAGTGCGTTCGCTCGGCAATGAGCGGGCTTAACTCGGTAAACGTTTACCCGATAGAAGAGTGCGAGATTGAAAACGCAATTGAGAATAGGCGCGTTATCGTCGCGGATATGAACGGCGAAAATATTTTCGGAAAGAGCGTAAGCGGGGATTTTTGCCTCGTTATAGGCAACGAAGCGCACGGCGTTTCCGAAAGGCTCAAAAAGCGGGCGGACGAAGTTGTTTCTATCCCTATGAAAATAGACATGGAAAGCCTTAACGCGGGCGTTTCATGTTCGATAATCCTATACGAATTTTTACATAAAAGCATTTAAGGAGCGAAAAATGTCAGGACATAGCAAATGGCACAATATACAGGCAAAAAAAGGTAAGGCAGACGCTGCGCGCGGCAAAATCTTCACCAAGATCGGCAGAGAAATCGCCGTTGCGGCAAAGCAGGGCGCAGACCCGTCCGTTAACAGCAAACTTGCGGACGTTA
>CAKQSU010000229.1 GCA_934273135.1 uncultured Clostridia bacterium | reverse complement strand
CGTTAGGCGTATTTGTAGCTAAAGTTTTTTCGTTTGTACAATAATAGGAAGATGGGGATAACTCCTCGATATTTATACCCTTTGCATAAATATATTCTTGTCCGTATTTGTCGTATCTTACGTCTTGTACTTTTTGATAGCCGTATGTTTCGGACGATAATTTTTCATGCTCAAAGTGAATAAATCGGTATGTTATTCCGTTCTCATCGTCGTATTCGACTTTGTACCACTGTCTTGCCCAATTTCTGCCATACATAGGTTCAAGAAACAGGTAATCTTCATAGGTGGGGTGTACTTGCATCGTGTAGTTCAATGCACCGGAATAATCGCTTACTTGCTCGATAAGGTCTTTAAGCGCGTAAACCTTTCCCGTTTCGTTGTGGATAACTATCGTTTGCAATCTCTCATGGTGGCAATGGAATCCGTCATTCGTAACCGCTTGCTGGGCGAAATTGACTTCTTTCCAAAAATCCCATTCTTGGTCGTCTACGTACATAACGTAAGTAAAACTTTGCGAAACGTAAACCATGGCGGCGTTGCCGAGCGTGTTTTGCCTGACTTGCCCGCGCGCGTTTTCGCGTTCGTAAACTACTTCCTTAATGCCGCCATCTTCGTTGACCGAAACGAGAACGTTAGCTTTCGTCGGGTCCCAGTCGTAATCCGATTCCCAGTCGTAAAGTTCGTCCTTTTCCTTATCGCCCCAAATAGAACCGCTTGAAGAGTCGTTGCCGCTTGAAGAGGAACTATCCGTTGAGCCGCCCTCGGAATTTTCTTCCGATACTTCTTTCGCTTGGTTTAAGTAGGTTACGTTTGAAAGCTTGGGCTTGACGGAACCCGAAGAAGAGTTTTCGTCGGGCGCGTTCCATACGCCGAAACCCGCTACGTCCGTCATATCTACGAACGTTCCTCTTAAATTCCTTATCGCTCTTTCAATGTTTGTGCCGAAGAGCTTGGGGACGGCGATTGCCGCAACGGGGATTAAAACCGTAAGGAAAACTACGGCTGCCGTTATAGCCCATACGCCGTTCTTTTTAAAGGAAAATTTGCGTTTTTCTCCTTGAACCGTTTGTTTTTTCTCTTTTTCTTTCTCTTTTATTCTGCAAAGGGCTATCTGCGCCGTAGTCGTCGGCGGAGCGATACCGTTTGCGGAATCTCTCAATTTTTCTTCAACGTCTTTCATTTTTAGTCTTGCTCCATTATTTGCTTTAATTTATTACGCGCTCTTTCGAGCGTTTTTTTAACGCTTGCTTCGCTTTTCTTTAAAGCGACCGCCGTTTCCTTAATGCTTAAATCGCCGTAATAATACATTTTGATTACGGTTTTGTGCTTTTCGGACAACTTCTCGACGAAAAATAAAATATCGGGCGATTCTTCATTGACAGAAAGAATTTCGTTTTCCCTCTGCATTTGCTTTGCCGCTTCGATTTCTCGTTTGTTTTTTCTTAAAACGTCAATACTCAAATTTTTGGTCATGACGGCAAGGTATGCGGAAATATTGCTTTTGTCCTTGGGCGGGTTTTTATAAAATTTAAAGAAAACGCTTTGAGTAACGTCCTCGGCATGTTCTCGCGTTTTCAAATACGAGTAGGCGAGCCTAAATACAGGCGTTTTGTGCGCTTCGTAAACTTCTATAAAGTATGTATCATCCATTTTTACCTTTTACTAATACAACGATTGAAGCAGACGAAAGGTGACAAATTAAAAATTTTTTCGCGGCTTAAAAACTGCGTATTAGGCGTATTGTATTGTTATATATGATTTATAATTACGAAAAATCCGCTCGCGTAAAAAGGCGCGGGCGGGAAAACGTTTCAGAATTTTATGAGCGAGGTGAGCCACACAAAGAGGTTGTATTTCGACAAAAACGCGGCGACGGGCGAGGCGGCGACTTCTTCACGCAAAAAGTCGAGCTGAGCGATAGGAACAAGTTCGAGAACGTACAAAAGCCCGCAGACGAACACCGCGCCCTTAACTACGCCGAGCGCAAGCCCGAGCAATCTGTTTAAAAACCCTACCCCCGGCACGGCGGTAAGCATTTTGAAAACGGCGTTAAGTATAAAACAAATTATCTTTACGGCTAAAACAATCGCGATAAAGCACGCGGCAATCATTATATACTTTGCGGCGGTGCCTCCTATTACTTCGGAAACGACGACGGGGTCGGTGTTTAAGCTTGCCGCGTAGTCGATGACGGGCGTAGTCAAAAAGAACGGTATGTTCAAGGACGAGAGGGCGGTCGGCAGGTCGGCAAGCGCGACTTGGTCGTTAGGAAAATTCCCCGCGATAAGCGAGGCGAGAGAATCGTCCCAAGTGGTTTTTTCTATTATGAGCGTTGCGAGTTTTACGCAGAAAATCGCCGCTACGATAAACGAAACGGTCGTTGCGATAAACCCCGTCAACTCCTTGAAGAATCCCTTAATAAGCCCGATTATGCCGTATATGAGCAATATTGCGCCGATAACGAGGTCGAGACTTAACGTAAAACCGGCAATTGTGAATAACCCGAGATTCATTTTTTCCTCCTTTCTTTGTTGCAGCCGAAACGGTATATCATAAATATTACCATAAACCGCAAAAAAAATCAATTATTTTTAAAAGGACGATTAAAATATTGTTTTTCGGGCTAAAATCGATGGTATGAACGAATATTATTGTAAAATGTCGGACCTTGACGGGGGCGACGTTATAGAAAAGAGTCTTAAAAAGTTTTTCAACGGCGAACGCCCGATTGTCGCTTGCGTAGGCACGGACGCAACGATAGGCGATTCGCTCGGTCCTTTCGTCGGCACGATGC
>CAKQSU010000228.1 GCA_934273135.1 uncultured Clostridia bacterium | reverse complement strand
GGGTTACGGTGCCTATCTTCGGTCCGTCCGGCAGGCACGAACGTTTGAATTGTTGCGAGAAGAATCTCCGATAAAAGACTTTCAGCCATTTTAATATGACTTCGTTCGTGTATTCGCCATCAAAGGCGTACTTTGCCAAGCGGTAAATTTTAGCGGGCGAGTAGCCGTGGCGGAGCATATTGAAAAGGAAAAAGTCGTGCAGTTCGTAAGGACCTACGATGTCTTCGGTTTTCTGCGCTATGTCGCCGTCTTTGTTCGTCGGCAAAAGTTCGGGGGACACGGGCGTGTCAACGATATCGGCAAGCACTTTTTTGAGCTTTCCTTCGGAAACGGACGAAACGTAAGAAACTACGTGGCGGACGAGCGTTTTGGGAACGCCGCAGTTAACCGCGTACATGGACATATGGTCGCCGTTATAGGTCGCCCAGCCGAGCGCGAGTTCGGACATATCGCCCGTTCCCACCACAAGCCCGCCGCTTTGGTTGGCTACGTCCATAAGTATTTGCGTGCGCTCTCTTGCCTGAGCATTTTCGTAAGTTATGTCGTAAACTCCGTCCTTTTGACCGATATCGATAAAATGTTGCATGACGGCAAGCGTGATATCGATGTTTTTGAGCGTTACGCCGAGTTCTTCGCAAAGAATTTTCGCGTTTGTTTTAGTAGTGTTGCTTGTGCCGAAGCCGGGCATCGTTATGCATATTATATCCTTGCGGCTTTTCTTCATCATGTCGAATGCTCGGACCGTCGCAAGGAGCGCAAGGGTCGAATCAAGCCCGCCGGAAATACCGAGCACCGCGGTTTTGGAATGAGAATGTTCTATTCGCTTTTTAAGCCCGAGAGCCTGCATGTCGAGTATTTCTTCCGCAGTTTCCTGAAGTTCTTCCTTTCTCGGAACGAACGGGCGAGAAGCGATAAAGCGGGTGAGCGAAGTTTCTTTTATTTCCTGACGGAAAGTTATGAGCGAATCGTTGAAAGCGGGCGTAAAGGTGTTGAGTTTTTCGCGCTCGTGAACGATACGGAACACGTCTATTTCCGTTTCCGTCATATCGCAGTCTTTAAAAAGTTTGTTTTCCGCAATTATCGAGCCGTTTTCGGCAATGATGTGATGGCGCGAGAAAACGAGGTCTTGCGTGGATTCCGTGGGGGAAGCGTTGCAGTAAACGTAGCCCGATAAAATCCTCGAAGAGGTGGAAGCGACTAACATTCTTCTGTACGCCGCTTTTCCGATAACTTCGTCGGAAGCGGAAAGATTGCAGACAATCGTCGCGCCGGCAAGCGCAAGCTCGGTCGAAGGCGTTTTTATCGCCCAGATATCCTCGCAGATTTCCGCGCCGAAAGCAAATTCGGGCATATTCTCGCAGAGGAAAACAAGGTCGTTGCCGAACGGCACTTCCTCGCCGCAAATGCGGATTTTTTGTTTTTTGCCCGCTAAAAGCGCGCCCGCCGTAAATTGGCGATGTTCGTAAAATTCGTTGTAGTTGGGTAAGTACGTTTTAGGAATCGCGCCCAAAACCTTGCCGCCCTTAAACACGACCGCGCCGTTATAGAGCTTGCCGACATGGCGAAGCGGCGTGCCGACGATTACCGCGGGATAAAGCCCGACTGTGGCTTTACGGATATCTTCGAGCGCGTTCATAGCCGAACTAATCAGCTTATCGTCGAAAAACAAGTCTTCGCAGCTATAACTCGTAAGACAAAGCTCCGGCAAGACCAAAAGGTTTACCTTTTTTTCGTCGGCTTTTTTGATGACCGAAATTATTTTTTCCGTATTGCCTTTAACGTCCGCAACGTTCACGTCCACCGTGCCGGAAGCGACTTTAATGAAACCGTCTTTCATTAGAAAAGTTTAACTCCTTTTTTTCGTAAAAAGCGTTGAATCCCGAAAAAAGGAACAACGCTTTTTTATTTTTGATTTGCGCCCGATTATCGCGATAACGCGCTTATAGGCTTATGTTTAGTTCTTTTTCAAAAATTCTTGTCCGCCCATGAACGGTCTTAAAACTTCCGGAATAGTAACCGAGCCGTCCTCGTTCTGGAGCTGCTCTAAGAGCGCGGGGAATACCCTTGAAGTAGCAAGCCCCGAGCCGTTGAGCGTGTGGACGTAACCTATCTTTTTATCCTCGCCTTTAAAGCGGGTGTTGTTTCTTCTCGCCTGATAATCGTTGGCGTTGGAAACGGAGCTGACTTCCTTATATATGCCCATGCTCGGTATCCAGACTTCGATATCGTACGTTCTCGCCATAGAAGCCGAGCAGTCGCCGGCGGCGAGTTTGGAGAGGCGGAAGTGAAGCCCTAATTTTTCCATGAGCGAGCAAGCCTTGCCCACGAGTTCTTCAAACGCTTCCTTAGAGTGTTCGGGGTGAGCGTACTGTACCATTTCCACCTTGTTGAATTGATGTCCGCGAATCATGCCGCGTTCTTCCGCGCGGTAGCTGCCGGCTTCTTTACGATAGCACGGCGTGTAAGCGAAAAACTTCATCGGGAGCTTTGCTTCGTCGATGATTTCGCCCGCGTACATGTTGACGAGAGCCGTTTCGGCAGTCGGGAGCATAAAGCGTTGTTTCTTTTTGCCGTCCGCATCCGCGTCCTCTATCCAGTAAACCTCGTCGGCAAACTTCGGGAACTGCCCCGCGCCGTAGCCGCAGTTATAGCCGAGCATATGCGGGGGAAGAATAAAGGTGTAACCGTCTTTTAAGTGTTCGGAAATAAAGAAGTTGAGCAAAGCCCATTCGAGCCTTGCGCCGTCGCCCTTATACAGCCAATATCCGCCGCCCGAAAGCTTAACGCCCCGTTCGTAATCGATGAGTCCTAAGTCGG
>CAKQSU010000227.1 GCA_934273135.1 uncultured Clostridia bacterium | reverse complement strand
TTGCCTTGCAAAAACCGAACCGCAAACGGCGATTTCTTATCCGCAAAAATGCGAAGCACCTAAAAGAGCGTATTTTTTGATGATTTTTTGCGAGCGTGAGGGATGCTGTACTGAACGTACTGCGCCCGAACGGTCGCTAAAAAGCGCGAAAAAGACGCCTTTTAGGTAATTAGGGATAAGGAATACAATCCCTACGCTATATATTGTATAATTAAAGCAAAAAAAAGCAACTGTTTTTTAATCTATTATGCGAAATTTGTACAAAGTTTCACTTTTTTTTCACAATTCCTCGTGATTACCGCCCTTTTGGCGTTTACTTTAACGCGAAAACATGGTATACTTTTAGACATAGGATTTTTCCGAATACAAATAACCATTCGCCCAAGTAAAAAGGAAACAAGATGAATTATATAGGCTCCAAATATTCTCTGCTCGATTTTATTTACTCTTCCATAGAAAAAACTCTTGCCGCCAACGATGACGAAAGAACGCCTTCCGAATTAAGCTTTGCGGAGCTTCTTGCCGGCACGGGAGTGGTAAGCGCGTTTTTTAAAGAAAAAGGGTTTTCCGTTACCGCTAACGATATTCAATACTATAGCTACGTCATTTTAAAGCATATTCTCGAAAACAACGACCTTGACGAATCCCGCGCGTTAAGCTTAATCGACGAGCTTAATTCGCTCGACGGGTGCGAAGGGTTTATTTATAAAAATTACAGTCTGACAGGAAGCGAAAATTCCGATTTTCAGCGAATGTATTTTTCGGACGAGAACGCCAAAAAATGCGACGCGATAAGAACGGCGATCGAAGAAAAACACATAAAGAACGAAATCACCGACGGCGAATATTACTTTCTCCTTGCTTCGCTCATAAACAGCATAGATAAGTACGCCAACACGGCGTCCGTTTACGGCGCGTTTTTGAAAACTTTAAAACGTTCCGCCCAAAAGGAAATGGTTTTGACTCCTTACCCCGTTGTAAAAGGTTCGGCAAAATACAAAACCTACAACAAAGATATTTCCGAGCTTATAACGGAAGTCAGCGGCGATATACTTTATCTCGACCCGCCGTACAACGCCAGACAGTACTGCACGAATTACCACCTCCTTGAAACAATCGCCCGCTACGACGAGCCGACTATTAAAGGCAAAACGGGTTTAAGAGAATACTCCGCGCAAAAGAGCGCGTTCTGCGAAAAAGCAAAGGTCGAAAAGGCGTTTACGGATATCATAAAAAACGCAAACTTCAAGTACATTTTTTTAAGCTACAACAACGAAGGGCTTATGTCTTTTGAATCAATCGAAAAGATAATGCGCAAATACGGCAAATACAAGGTGTATATAAAAGAACACCGCCGCTTCAAAGCCGATTCCGCGCGCGACGCAAAAGCCGATTCGACGGTGGAATATCTCCACTGCCTCGTCAAAAAATAAAAATTCAACGTAAAATTCAAACGACCCGCTTAAAATAACAAGCAGGTCGTTTTTTCACGCTTTTTTTTGATGAGTTTTTCTTCGTTTAAGCCGTTTTCGCCTTCTTTGTAACCTTTCTTCGGTTGAAACCGTTTTTACTAAACCGCTTTTGTCGTAAATATGCGCCGTTCTCGTCCAATCGTAAACGAGAATGTTTCCGTTCGACAAACGTCTGCAAGTCGGCGGTATATACGACGGCGTTTCAAAAATATCAACGCACCCGAAAGTCCATTTTAAGCAGTAATTTTCGTCGAAAAAACCGTTGGTTTGTTCTCCGTGAAAAAAGTATCCGTCCGAAAGCAAAAACAAATCGTCAATCCATGTCCCGACGTTCTCTTTGAAAATAATCTCTCGTTTTCGAATATCGTAAACGAAAAAATTTTGCCCCGACCCGCCGACTATTTTTTCGTCGTCGATAAAAAGGCTGCGCTTGCCGATATTCGCAATTTCGTCGTAAACGCGTAGCTTTTTGTCAAGCCCCTTTACGTAAATATCCGTCACGCCGTAAAAACAAAACTCTCCCTCTATTAAATCGACGACGAAATCAAAGTTTTTATCTTCGATTTTAGGGTTTTCAGGCACTTCGTAGACGGCGGACTTTAAAATTTTATAGTCGTACATAATCTAACCCTTTTTTCGGGTTTTAAAATATTCGCGCAAAACTTCATTCGCCTCTTTTTCTAAAACGCCCGCGGTGACGGACGGAGAAAAGGAAGAATTTTCAAACACGAGAGCGGAACAGTCACACCCGCTTTTACCGAGAATGTTTTCAAGGTCAACGTTGCTTGCCCCGTAAACGAGCCTGCCGAGCTTTGTCCACACGAGCGCGCCGCTGCACATAAAGCAAGGCTCGCAACTCGAATAAAGGGTATATTCTCTCAAATCCGTTATACCGGTTTGTTTAATAAAATCTCGTATAAGCCCGTTTTCCGCATGGTAGGTCGGGTCGTTTTCGGTGTAAATTTTGTTTTCGCCTTCAAAAACTATTTCGCCGTTTTTGCAAAGCACCGCCCCGAAAGGTTCGTTCCCGTGTTCGACGGCAAGCCTCGAAAGCTCAATCGCCCGTTTCATAAACAATTCGTCCTTCTCATCGGGCGCGACTAATTTTCTTCCCAACTTGTTCTTTGCCGTTTCGCCGCCTATCGTTTTACCGTCGCGCAAATCGGATAATCCCTCGTTTACGCTTTTTGCTTCGTATATTTCACGCATCGTTTTTTCGTAATAGTCGATATCCATTACTACAAGTTTTCCGTAACCGTTTTTAGTTACGAACACGGGTCCGCCCGCTTCGGAGCAAAGCCTTTCTATTTCAACGGTGTTTTTCATATCTCGCATAGGAATTATAG
>CAKQSU010000226.1 GCA_934273135.1 uncultured Clostridia bacterium | reverse complement strand
CGGCGAGGTAGGTCAAGGCGATTACGTCAATTGCCCGATAGACAAAGACGGATACTTAAAGTTTTACGAAGAGCTTATAAAAGCCGAACGGGTAGGAAAGCATGAGTTTGAGGACGTAAAGGTCTTTGAAGGGTGCATGCCCGTGGAAATAATGGCGGAGCGCGGAGTCGATACTTTAAGGTTCGGACCGTTAAAGCCCGCAGGGCTTACCGACCCGAGAACGGGCAGATGGGCTTACGCGTGCATGCAACTGAGAGCCGAAAACGCGGAAAAGACCATGTACAACATAGTCGGCTTTCAGACGAACTTGCTTTTCGGCGAGCAGAAACGAGTGTTTTCCATATTCCCCGCGCTCAAAAACGCAGAGTTTTTGCGGTACGGCGTTATGCACAGAAACACCTTCATAAACGGACCGGAAACGCTCGAAAAGGATTTTTCCGTCAAGGGCAAACCGCTTATTTATTTTGCGGGGCAGATAACGGGCGTGGAAGGATACGTCGAGAGTATAGGTTCGGGGCTTGCAGCCGCCATAAATCTCGACAGAAAGCTAAAAGGCAGGGAAGTAATAGACTTCACGGAAAAAACCGTTATAGGCGCGCTCGCGCGGCATTGCGCCACGCCGACGGACGACTTTCAGCCGATGAACGCAAATTACGGAATACTTGCTCCGCTTGAAAAAATCGAACGGAACAAGAAAGAAAAGAAAAAACTATTGAGCGAACGCTCGCTTAAACAAATCGAAATTATAAAGGAAACATTATGAGCAGCGAATTTAAGGGAACGACCATTTGCGCCGTGAAAAGAAACGGCGTAACCGCCATCGCGGGCGACGGTCAGGTAACGCTCGGAGAGAGCGTGGTATTCAAAAACAGCGCGAAAAAAGTAAGAAGAATTTATAACGACAGCGTTATTTTAGGCTTTGCCGGCGCGGTTTCGGACGCTTTTACGCTTTGCGAAAGGTTCGAAGGTATGCTTAATAAGTACTCGGGCAATCTTTTGCGTTCGGCGGTCGAACTTGCGGAATTATGGAGAAACGACAAGGTGGGCAGACAGCTTAACGCCATGATGATAGTAGCAGACGTTTCTACGCTTCTGATCGTTTCCGGCACGGGCGAAGTCATCGAACCGGACGACGGCGTTTGCGCTATCGGCAGCGGCGGAAATTACGCGCTTGCCGCGGCCCGTGCTTTGATGGAAGAAACGGATTATTCCGCAGACGAAATCGCCGTGAAAGCTTTGAAAATCGCAAGTAAAATATGTATTTTTACAAACGACAACATAATGGTAGAAACGGTAAGGGAGGGCTAAGAAGATGAACGATTATCTTTCGCCGAGGCAGATTGTAGCCGAACTCGACAAGTACGTTATCGGGCAGGATTCCGCAAAAAAAGAAGTTGCGGTCGCGCTTCGCAACAGGTATAGACGAAGCAGACTTCCCGTCGAAACGCAAGAGGAAATAACGCCTAAAAACATTATAATGAAAGGTCCTACGGGCGTGGGTAAAACGGAGATAGCAAGAAGGCTTGCAAAGCTTGTCCGCGCGCCGTTCATCAAGGTGGAAGCCACTAAGTTCACCGAAGTAGGGTACGTCGGCAGAGATTGCGAATCGATGGTTCGCGACCTCGTCGAATACAGCGTGCGGCTCGTGAGAGAAGAACAGATGAAAGACCTTTCGGCAAAAGCTTACGAAACGGCTAAAAGAAAAGTCGTAAGAATTTTGGAAGAGTCGCTCAAAAACGAAAAGGGCGAAAAGCCGACGGAAATTTTCAGATCGGAAATCGAAAACGGAATAACCGAAGGCAAGTACGACGATTATTTTATCGAAATAGAAGTAGCCGATACGCCGAGACCGAAGGAACTTATCCCGGGGAGCGGAACGGAGATTGACTTAGGTTCCATTTTCGGCGGATTTATGCCAAAAAAGACTAAGAAAAAGCGCATAACCGTTAAGGAAGCGATGAAGCTTATGACCGAGGAAGAAGCGGCTAAGCTCGTCGACGAGGACGCGGTTATCACCGAGGGCGTGAGAAGAGCCGAACAGGAAGGAATAATATTTATCGACGAGATAGACAAAATCGCTTCCAAGGAAAAAACGGGCGGCGCGGACGTGTCCCGCGAGGGCGTGCAAAGGGATATTCTCCCGATAGTAGAGGGTTCGACCGTCGGAACGAAGTACGGCTCGGTTAAAACCGATTATATTCTCTTTATCGCGGCGGGCGCGTTCCAGATTTCGTCCATAAGCGATTTAATCCCCGAACTTCAAGGCAGATTCCCCGTTATTGTCGAACTCCAAAGCCTTACAAAAGAAGATTTCGTCAAGATTTTGACGTTGCCGAAAAACGCCATCACCAAGCAGTACTCCACGCTTTTGTCGGTGGATAACATCGAACTTTCTTTCGCGGACGATGCTATCGAAGCGATTGCCGATTTGTGCGTGGAAACGAACGCCACGCAAGAGGATATCGGCGCGAGAAGGCTTCATACCATAATGGAAAACTTACTCGAAGATATTTCGTTCAATGCGGACGGAAGTTATCCGATGACTAAGGTAGTTATCGACAAAAAGTACGTTACCGAGCATCTCAGCGAAGTTTCGGCAAGCAAAAACCTTAAAAAGTTTATTCTTTAATTAGAAATCGGAGAAATTATGATTAACATACCGAAAGGGACGAAGGACGTTTTGCCCGAGGAATCGTATAAATGGCACTACGTTGAAAAAATCGTGCGGGATACAGCCGAAAACTATAACGTGAAGGAAATAAGAACGCCGACCTTTGAGCATACGGAACTCTTTTTGCGCGGCGTGGGCGACACTACCG
>CAKQSU010000225.1 GCA_934273135.1 uncultured Clostridia bacterium | reverse complement strand
TTATCCTTATCGCAGATTACGAGGTTGTTTTCGGTTAAAGTAAACTCTTTTTCGTCGAGCGTCACTATCTTTTCGCCCTCTTTTGCTCTGCGAACGACGATTTCTCCGCCCATTAGTTCACGGTAATCGAACGCGTGCATAGGCTGACCGATTTCGTTTAAAACGTAGTTCGTGATATCGACTATGTTGTTTATCGCGCGAACGCCCATAAGGTAAAGCCGCCTTTGGATCCACTTGGGCGACGGCGCGATTTTTATGTCGTAACAATACGCCGCCATGTATCTCGGGCAAAGTTCCTTGTCTTTTACAAAAACCTTGATTTTATCTTGCGTTTTTACGCCATTTTCGCCTTTAAACGACGTGTCCGGCATTTTGAGCGGTTGTTTCAAAATAGCAGCGACTTCACGAGCCATGCCGAGTACGCTTTGGCAATCCGGTCTGTTTGCCGTAACGGAAATATCGAATACAGTGTCGCGGATATCGAGTAAGTCCGCAACTTCTTCGCCGAGCGGAAAATCATCGTGGAATATAAGCACGGAATCCCCGCTTGCGCCGTCGTAATATTCGTCGGTTATACCGATTTCTTCGCCACCGCAGAACATACCGAACGAGCCGACCCCGCGCAACTTGCCGTTCTTAATAACCGTTCCGTCCGCAAGCACGGCGCCGTCTACCGCGACAGGGACTATATCGCCCGTCTGTACGTTCACCGCATTCGTGACAATCTGTAAAATACCGTATTTGCCGGCGTCAACCTGACAGACAAACAACTTGTCCGCCGCAGGGTGGCGCGCTTTATCGAGTATTTTGCACGTAACGATTTTCTTAACGTTTTTGTTTATTTCTATAACTTCCTCAACTTCGAACCCGCAGGAAAACAGCTTGTTTTTGAGCTGTTCCGTTGTCACCGATGCCGTGGATACGTATTCGTTTAACCATCTTAAAGGTAATCTCATTTTTAGCTTCTCCTTACTTGAACTGCTTAACGAATCTCAAATCGTTGTCAAAGAACATTCTTATGTCGGGAATATGATATTTGAGCATAGCTATTCTTTCAAGCCCTATGCCGAAAGCGTAACCCGTGTAAACGTCGGGATCTATTCCGCAGCCTTCCAAGACCTTTCTGTTCACCATGCCCGCGCCTAAAACTTCAATCCAGCCCGTGCCTTTGCAAAGCTTGCACCCACTGCCTCCGCATTCGAAGCAGCTGACGTCGATTTCGACGCTCGGCTCCGTGAACGGAAAGTACGACGGGCGCAATCTCGTTTTAACGTCCGAATTGAAAATCTTGCGCAAAATCTCTTCGAGCGAGCCTTTAAGGTCGCAAAGAGAAAGGTTTTTATCCACCACAAGCCCCTCTATCTGATGGAATATCGGCGAGTGGGTCGCGTCGTCGTCCGAACGGTAAACTCTGCCGGGACACATAACTTTAATCGGCGGCTTTTCGCTCGTCATAACGTGAACTTGCCCCGGGGAAGTGTGCGTTCTCAAAAGAAAACTGTCCGTAATGTAGAAGGTGTCCTGCATTTCGCGCGCGGGGTGGTCCTCCGGGATATTAAGCATCTGGAAGTTTACTTTATCGCTTTCTATTTCGGGTCCTTCGTAAATTTTAAACCCAAGCCCGGCAAAAGCGTCGATAAGCTGATTTTTAACGAGCGTTATCGGGTGAAGCGTACCCTCTTCCGGGATAGCCGCGGGCATAGTAATATCAACCGTTTCCGCTTCAAATCTCGCTTTTGTTTCGAGGGCTTTCAATTCGGATTCTTTCTGCGCGATATATTCTTCGATTTTTTGTCTTAAATCGTTCACAAGTTGCCCTACCTTAGGTCTCTCTTCGGGCGCGACGTCGCGCATACCTTTCAAAAGACCCGTCACTTGTCCGCTTTTACCTAAGTACTCGACTTTAACGTCCGCCAAGGATTTTCCCGACGACGCCGAAGCGATTTTTTTCTTTGCCGATTCGAGCAAAGACTGGATTTTTTCTTTCATAGTTTCCTCGGTGCGATTACGGAAAAGTCGCAAATCGTTAAAATTTCCGCATCGCTTTTTAATATATAGAACTATTATAATTAAATTTATAAGCAAAGTCAAAGGTTTTTGAATTGTAAAACGTTTTTACCTTTCAAATGTGATTAAAAACAACAAAAAAGCGGGCTTCTACCCCGCATTGTACGCAGTATAACCCGCAAAAGAACCGTTAAGATAAACGTTCGGAACTTTACCGACTATTAAGTTGTCGTAAACAAGAAGTCTTATCTCCGTTTTATAATATTTCTTTCTTCCCGCCGCTATAACGTAAACGTCCGGGGTCGTAGTCACGTAAAGCCTGTGCGACGTCTGGTTTATTCCCGCAGAAGTAAATTCGTTGACGAAGTTACATCTAACGCTCGTCACCGTTATGAGCTTTAGTTTTACTTTTGCGCCAAGTCCCGAAAAAAGTTTTAACCCCGTAAAAGCTCCTATCGGCACTTCGGTTACCCCGCTTGCCAATACCGAATAGTTTTCAAGCGTTTTTTCGGCAAGGCGTTTTACGAGCGCGTTTAGTTTTAAGGCGTCGGTTGAAACAAAGCTTACGTTTCCGCTCCCGTCTTTTTCGACTTTAACAAGGTCTTTGCACCCTTCGTTTTCAATCGTCAAAATATTTGCCGCCGAGTAAAACGCAGTCGTCATATCCGCCTTAAACGAAGCTTCTCCCTTTTTAATGAGAATGTCGGACGCACAAAAATAATTTCTGCAAACGACGAAAACAAGAATGAATAAACTGATATAAATTTTAACTTTACGCTTTTTCTTTCGCCTATATCCGCATATATTTTTCACGTTACATTATATG
>CAKQSU010000224.1 GCA_934273135.1 uncultured Clostridia bacterium | reverse complement strand
ACTTTATACCGAATTGCGTGCCGAACTCGTTGCCGTATCTTTTTAAGTACTCTTCAAGCGTTTTGAACCATTTTTCGTTATCTTCGACGATTGCGACTTCAACCATGAGAATACCCCCGCTTCCCGTAATTTATAAAATCATAACATATTTTTTTCGCTTTTGCAATACCTTTTTTGTTTTTTTAAATCGAATCAAACGGCAAAACATTTTTTCAGAACACAAAAACCTTTTTTAAAATAAGCGATTTTACGTCGTCTTAATTTTTCAAAAAAAATTTTTTCGTCGAAGGACTTCTCTAAAAAAAACCTCCAAGAAAGAAAAAACCGGCGGGCGATTAAACCCGTCGGCAAAAAAAGCGACTTAAAAAAGTATGCTGTTTTTTGTTTTTTTAATACGCTCAGTCGGCTCTGTTTTTCAAAACCGTGAAAACGTAATTGTAGTAGTCCCCGAGATACTCTTCGAAAGCCGGGTCGGACAAAAAGTCGCGCATTGCTTCGGCTTTGTCGTCGAACGACATGTAGTAGTCGATTACCGCGCCGACCTTTTTAATGTCGTAACTCTTTTTTATCTTTGCAAGCTCGTCGTCCGTAGGCGTTTTAGCGGCGGACGAATTATACTTTACCTCTTTTTCCTCAAGCGAATTGTTGTATTTTTTTACCGCCTCCGCTTTGTCGTCGCTCTCTTTTTTGAGCCTTTCGAATTCCGCTTCGCGCGCGGTTTCTTCCTCGTCTTTGCTTGCTTTAAGCGTTTCTTCGAGTTGCGCCGAAAGTTCCTCTATCTGCTTGCGGATATCGTCTGCTTTCGACTTGGAATTTTGGTCGATAATCGACTTATCGGCTAACTTTTCCTTTTCAAGCTCGGCTATGCGGTTGGTTGCGATGCTCGAACGCTGAACGCCTCTTTTAACGGCGTCCGCGCTGACTTTGTCGGCAGCGGTGTCGTATGCCGCGTCGATTGAAGCCTTGTCCTTTTCGCGCTGTTTTTCAAGCTCGGCAATGGTTTCCGACAGGGAAAGTTTTTTCTTCCCGGCGGCGTCTTCGGCGTTTTTTCTCGCCGCGCCGTACTTTTTTTCTATCGAAGCTTTCGCCTTTTCGTAAAGCTCGTCGTCAGCGGGGCGTTCATAGGTAAGCCTTTCGAGTTGAAGCGGCTTTTCGACCTTGCCTTTGGTTTCCGACTGATAAGCTTGTTCGAGTTCGTTAAGCTTATCGAAAATCTCTTTCCGTTTCTTTTCCGATTGCTCGGTTGTGTATTTTGCCATAAATAACTCCTTTAATTTAATTTTTTGTAATCGATGTTCTGCCCTCTTCTCACCACGTAGCCGGCTCCGAGCGGCAGATACTCGTCGCCGTATGCTTTTGCTTCCCTCGCACCCGTGGCTTCGTTTATTTCGTAAATTACCCCGTCCGCCGAGCAATAACTCTTGTTTTTTGCAACGTGAAGTTTTTCGCCTTTCCCGAGCCTCGTCTTTTTGCCCGACAGGTTTTTAAAATACCAGACGCCGTCGTATTCTTTGTAGCAAAGCTTGTTAAACGCCGCAGTGGCGGCTATCTCGCTCGCATAAACGCTTTCTGCGTCCGCATTCAGGGCAAGGCTCAAATCGTCGTTTACAACGTACTTTTTCGCTATTCCTTTATCAAGAACGTATAAGTCGGGCGCGAAAACGACGTGGTCCGCGTTGACGGAAGTTGTTTTTTCGTCCGTAACGTCGGAAGTCGAAATAGTGAATTTTCTCACGTCAACACCGCTGTCCTTTACAAGCGCGATTAAAATCCCGTCCGAATCGGTCGCCTTTATCGCGCCGCCTTTCACGCCGTTAAACTCCGCTTTTTTTAAAAGTTCGTCGTTCTCGCAAGAATAAAGCGTCGCTCTTTTTTTTGTTCCGTCGTATAAAAACGCGTAGTCGTTACCCTCGAAATAATCGCCCGTAACAAAGCTGCCGAAGTCGTTTTTTTCAACTATTCCGCTGACCGTAGCCGAGATTTGCGACACGTTTGAGGGAGAACGAAAAACGACCTTTATTTGCCCCTCTTTTTTTGTCGCAACGCCGCCGACAATTATACGATTTTTGCCGATAATCGACTTATAGCTTAACATTATAAGCTCGTCGTAAAAAATTTCGACGTCGTTTGACAAAGATGAAGCATTGCTTTCGTAGCATACTTCAAAGCTTATTTTGTTGCCCGCTTCCGTAAAAAAATCGAATGCGTAAACGCCCGCCGCGGTCGATGAGGAATCGTTTTCCGTAAAATTTATCGTCGTGACGTTTTTAGTCCTCGCCCGCTCCTCTCTTAAAAGCCTTTCGAGCATGGAAACGCGTTTTTCAAGACTTTCGTTCATTGCTTACGCCTCCGAAAAATAGTTTACTTTAACGCTCATTTTGCTCAGATACGCGCCCGCGACCGACGTTGAATAGCTAATTTTGAAATTAACGCCTTTAAGCCCCACGGCAATGTTTTTGAGTCCGTCGCCGCTAAGCTTAAAGCTCCTTTCGCCCTCGTCGCTTTTGACTCTAATCGTTCCCTCTCCGCCCGAATAAAACTTTATTCTTTCCAGCGTTTTTCTCGACGGCACGTCAAAGTCGCTATTTTTACTTTCCCAGCTCATATCAAGGGGTGTGGCGAGAAAGTAAGGGTTAGAGGACAGCTCGCCGAGCCTTCTTCCCGCTATCGCGAAAAACAGCTTGTACTGTCCCGCCGCGTATACCGAAATGAAGTGCGAAAAAGCAAAATCTTTAATCAAAAACCAGCTGTTTTCGCTGTCGTCATAGCAAAGAATAACGTTTTTCAGCTCGCCGTCGACGCGTATTTTCATCGAACAAAAATATTTTCCGTCGTAAAAAGCGGCGTAAGCG
>CAKQSU010000223.1 GCA_934273135.1 uncultured Clostridia bacterium | reverse complement strand
GTCTTTCGCCCGACTATAACGGACTTGTGTCCGCCGCGCGCGAAAAGGTGGAAAAACTCGGCGCGAGCGCAAGAATTGCCTTAGAAGAAGACGTTGAAAACGATATTCAACAATTCCAATCGAGCGTTACGGAAAGTGATTTCAGCTTCGACGATACGCCTTTGAGCGGTTACGGTATAGATTTGACGGAACGCGCGGAAAAAGGACGGCTTGACCCCGTTATCGGCAGAGAAAAGGAAACGGAGCGAATTATCAACACGCTTTCGAGAAGACAAAAAAACAATCCCTTGCTAATCGGCGAACCCGGTACGGGAAAAAGCGCGGTCATTGAAGGGCTTGCGATAAGAATAGCAAGCGGAAACGTGCCTCTGCCCCTTAAAGGTAAAAGAATTTTTTCGCTCGATATGGCTGCGGTTGTTGCCGGGGCTAAGTACCACGGAGAATTCGAGGAGAGGTTTAAGGCTATTCTCGATTTTGTTAAGGAAAATGAAAACGTTATACTTTTTATAGACGAAATACACACGCTCGTATCCGGCGACCGCGGAGGAGACAGCGGCGCGGCGGAGATATTGAAGCCGGCAATGGCTCGCGGCGATATTAAGCTTATCGGAGCGACAACCATCGCCGAGTACAGAAAATATCTTGAAAAAGATCCCGCTCTCGAAAGGCGGTTTCAAACGATACTCGTAGAACCGCCGTCTGTCGAAGACAGCATAAAAATCATGAAGGGGCTTCAAAGTAAGTTTGAAGCGCATCATAAAGTCGATATAACGGACGAGGCTATATCGGCTGCTGCAAACCTTTCGGACAGATATATTTCCGACAAGTTTTTGCCGGACAAGGCAATAGATTTGATAGACGAAGCTTGCGCGAGGGCAAGGCTTGCCGCCGACGCGCCCGCGGAAGACGTCAGGGGTAAGGAATCGGAGCTTCGCTCGACTATACGCGAATACGATTATGCCGCCGCGTCCGGAAAAGACGTTAAGTCGCTTGCCGAAAAGATAAAAAAGCTCAATTCCGAGCTTGACGACCTTTACGACCGCGAATTAAAGCGGCGCGCGCACGAAAACGCTTTTATAGACGCCGAGGATATAGCCAAGGTGGTTGAAGAGCGCACGGGAATCCCCGTAGCTCGGCTTACGGAAAGCGAAACGGAAAAGCTTATGAGGCTTGAAGACGAACTCCATAAGCGCGTTATCGGTCAGAACAACGCCGTAAAAGCCGTATCGCGAGCAATCCGTCGCGCTATGTCCGGCATTAAAGACCCGTCGAGACCGATAGGAACGTTTTTGTTCGTCGGACCTACCGGCGTAGGAAAAACCGAACTCACAAAGGCTCTTGCGGAAGCTCTTTTCGGCGACGAGGATATGCTCATAAGAATTGATATGAGCGAATATATGGAAAAAAACAGCGTCAACAAGCTCATCGGCGCGCCCCCGGGCTTCGTCGGGTACGAAGAGGAAGGGCAACTCACCGAAAAGGTCAGGAGAAAACCTTATTCCGTAGTTTTGTTCGACGAAGTGGAAAAAGCACATTCGGATGTTTTTAACATAATGTTACAGATATTCGACGACGGCAGGCTAACCGACAGCAAGGGTAGAACCGTAGACTTTAAAAACACGGTTATAATAATGACTTCTAATGCGGGGGCTGCGAAAATCGCCGACGAATCGAATGATTTTGACGACGAGGAAGGCTTGCGCGAAAGGGTGAATTTTGCGTTGAGAAAAACATTCAAGCCCGAATTTTTAAACAGAATCGACGATATAATCGTGTTTGAAAAACTTTCAAGGGAAGAATGTCGCGCAATCGTTACCATTATTCTCGATAATTTGCGAGCGCGCCTTGCGAAAATGGGTATTTCTTTTACCTATGACGAGGCTTTGGAAGAGGTTATTCTCGACAGCGGTTTTAACAACGAGTACGGCGCAAGACCGTTAAAAAGAACGGTACGTAAGCTCGTGGAGGACCCGCTTTCGGAAAAACTTATTTTAGGCGAAGTTAAAAAGAACGGGCGCGTGACGGCAACGGCAGAAAACGGCGAAATAGAATTCATATCTTAAAGCAAAGCTTTGAGTGTGGATTTTAAATATATAAACGGAGGATTTACGTATGAAAATCGAAATCACAGCAAAAGACGGGTATCCGACGAACTTGAAAAGGTAATCGGCAAAAAGATTGCTAAACTCGATAAGTACTTTGACGACGACGCAAAAGCCCGCGTTTATCTCAAAAAGGAAAAACGCACTTGCAAAATGGAGATAGCCATGGAGCATAAAGGGGCGGCGATAAGAGCCGAAGGAAACGGCGACAATTTTTACGATATTATCGACATTGTTCTTCCCAAGCTCGAACGCCAGATATATAAACATCGTTCCAAACTCGAATCGAAGTTGAAAGCAGGCGCGTACAAAGGCGATATGGTTTACGAACCCGTCGATGAAAACGAATTCAAAATCGTTAAGTCGAAACAGTTTGAAATGGCTCCTATGTCTATGGACGAGGCTTTGGAAGAATTCGAACTTTCCGGGCATAGCTTCTACGTTTATTATGATCTCGATTCCGTTAAGATAAAGGTTCTTTATTTAAGGGATGACGGAAACGTCGGTGTTATCGATCCGATAGTAAACGCTTAAAGGACTTGTTTTACGGGCGGATTCGTCCGCCCGTAAGTTGTTTTTATTATGGAAATTGGCGTATCTACGGCAACGCTTTTTATGCGCGCGTTCAACGAAGACGCGTTGCCTGTTCTCGACGAGCTTGACGCGCGCGTCGTCGAAGTGTTTTTAGAATCGTTTTCCGAGTATTCCGAGAGTTTCGGAAGATTGCTTGCCGAAAAAAAGGGGAGCTTGCGCGTTCATTC
>CAKQSU010000222.1 GCA_934273135.1 uncultured Clostridia bacterium | reverse complement strand
CCGAGAAGGTTAAAAAACCTAAAATCACCCGGGTTGTTTTCGCCGAGCTTGACGAAGAGATTCGTTCCTATATTAAGGAAAACGGACTTGACGAGAAAGGAAACGCGGACGAAATCGTCACCTGTGTGTTCGGGCTTGTAACACCCTTGCCGTCTGCGATAAACAAGACGTTCAAGACTTTGCGCGAGAGAATGTCCGCGCAAAAAGCATGCGATTACTTTTACGAAACGGAAAGAAACAACGGTTTTATAAGTCCCGTTAAATTTTCTAAGATAGAAACGAAAAATCATTTTTCTTCCGAACTTTTCGTTATGGAAGGAGAATATATAAAAAAGCCGACGAATATCGCCGCGTGCGGCAATTACAGAAGCGTTTCCTTAAACTTCGAGGGAAAAGATTTTTCGTTTTATTTCGCGCCGGACGAGGATTACGAAAAGCAGGCGTTTTTAGCCCCGTCTCCTAAAGGGGCATTCCCTTTAAACGACGATTATTTTGACGGACTTTTCGATTTTATCGAATACGCACCGTGTTTTTACGGAGCGGCGACCGTTTCAAAGGTGAGCGGCACGCCGATGTACGACAACTTTATGCTCGGCGAATATCCGCTTCCCGCACTCTCTTCCAAAATTAAAAACCCTATGGAGTGCGAAGCTTATCCCGACGTGGAAGTCGGCATTACCGATTGGGCGATAAACGATTTGAGGTTGTCTTCCTATAATAGAAACACTCTGACGAAGCTTGCCGGAGAAATCGTTGCCGGGTGGCAAGGGTACACGGAAGAAGGGGACGAAGAAAACGTTTCGCGTTACGTTACGGCGTTTTGTCGGCTCGGCTCAGACAATAGGTATTCCGTGGATATACTGTTCCATAAGTCATTGACCGCGCCTTATCTCGACCTTCCGTCTCCTATAAGCGAACTTTTTAAAAATTCGCTTTATCCGACGAGGTTTGCCGGATACTTCGTGCTTAAAGAAAAGTTTTCTATAAAACTTGCGGAGGCGACGGCGTTTATTACGGCGAAGTCGGGGCTTGACGAAAGTAAGCTTAAAGAAAGCGATAATCCGCTTGCGGAAATCGTTCGGGACGTTGCGGGTAAAGACGGAGTTTTCAGGGACGAAAGAAAAGCCGAAGCCGCGCTTTGCGAAAAGCTTTACGCCGTTGTCGACGAAGTTTTGACAAAGCTTGCGGTTTACGGCGACGACGAAAAGGGCGTTATGGGGTTCAAAAGCTTTCTGTCTTTGGTCGGGCTTAAAGGTTAAAGCCGGACTTTACGCAAAACAGAATAAATTTTTTAAAGCGGAAAAAGATTTTTCCGCTTTTTTTGTTGCAAAATTATTCGGCTGAGTGTATAATAATCGATGAATGTTATATTACGGAGGAACTTATGGATAAAATAAGCTTGCTACAAAGCCGCAGAAATGCGCTGCTTCAAGCCGGCGAAGCGGTCAGGAAGTCCGTTTCGACCCTTATTGACGCAGACAGTTTTGTGGAAACCGACAGTTTCAGCTTTTCCGGTAATGAGTTTTACGGTGAGAATGCGGAAGGCGAAGGCGTCGTGACGGGGCTTGCTACTCTCTTAGACACGCCCGTAGCGATTGTCGCGCTCAACTCTGCCGTTTTAAGCGGCGGTCTTACCCTTGCAGGGTGCAAAAAAATCGTAAAATGCCTTGAAAAAGCCGAAAACGCTTCGGCTCCCGTCGTTTATCTTCTCTCTTCGCAAGGCGTTGTTGCCGGCGAAGGCGTAAACGTACTCGAAGGCGTTGCCGAAGTTGTTGCTAAAATGGACGAACTCAAAGGTTACGTGCCGCAGTTTGCAGTCGTCTTAGGGGACGTTCTTGGGTCCGCTTCGCTCTTCGTTGCGGAAGCCGATTACGCGTATTACCTTAAAGACAGTTGCGTTTCTTACGCAAGCCCGCTCGTTATCGCCGCTAAGAGCAATCTTTCGGCGGACAAGGCTAAAATCGGCGGAGCGGCCGCTACGGAGTACAACAACCTCGCAACCTTTACGGTTGAAAGCTTGGAGGAAGTCAAGGATTCTATCGCTAACATATTAAACGTTTTGCCCGCTTACGGCGGCGAACTTTTGGAAACGGGCGACGACCTTAACAGAGCTTTCCCCGCGCTCAACGAAAAAGCTTGCGCAAAATGCTTGCAAGAAGCCGTGTTCGATAAGGACTACTGCATAGAATTAGGCAAAGGCTACGCGCCGGAAGTCGTTACCGCTATCGGCAGAATAGGCGGATATTCGGCGGCGGCTATAATATTTAACGGCGAAAACGGCGTTGCTCTCACGAAGGAAAACGTTTACAAGGTAAAAGAATTCCTTTATTACTGCGACGACAACGATTTGCCCGTCATCACTTTCGTAAACACTCTCGGAATAGAAGAAAACGCGAAAGTTTCAAACAGCACCGTCTTAAAAGAGGTAACAAACCTCGTGAACGCGCTTAAAACGGAAATGCTGAGAATAAACGTCGTTTACGGAAAGGCGATAGGCTTAGGGTACACACTCTTTGCTTCGAAAGCGTTCGGCGCGGACTATACTTATGCGTTCGCGAACGCTCAAATCGGTCTTTTCAATTCCGAAGTCGGCGCAAGACTCGAAATCGCGGGGAGCAACGAAAAAATCGACGCTGCGATGGAAAGATACACCGAGGAAACGATGGACGCTTTCAATGCCGCGAGAAACGGTTATATAGACAACGTTATCGAGCCGCAATTCGTTCGTCAGTATCTTATCGCGGCTATACAGACTCTTATTTGAAGGTGACGTAATATGAACTTATTATTAGCCGACGAATTGGTTAACGGCTTATTGGTTTTCGTCATAGGTTTGCTCGTTGTATTCTTGGGAATGACGGTAATCGTCCTCATTGTTACCC
>CAKQSU010000221.1 GCA_934273135.1 uncultured Clostridia bacterium | reverse complement strand
CAATTGGAGCATCCATGTATAATTCTATTACGGAAGGCAGTAATAAAAAGATTGCACAGGAAAATGAAGAAATTGAAAGAAAAAATAAAGAAGAGCAAAAGAAATATGAACTGGCATTAAATAAAGAACAGGAGAGGATGGAAAGGGAGGCAGAAAAAGCTACAGCCATCCTGAAAAAGAAGGAGGAAGTAGATAATCTGAGAAATTCCTGTGAGAGTAACCTGAAAAATCTGTATAGCAGGAAAGTTGGAGACAGTTATTTTTTATATCCCAAATATCAGAATCTGACAGCAGTGGGAATGTTGTTTGAGTATTTTGATGCTGACAGATGTGATACTTTAAGAGAGGCTTATAATCTGGTAGAGGAAGAAATAGACAGAAAACATATTATAGGAAGTCTAGACACAATTGCCAATATGCAGATTATGTTATATGGCGTAATGGATGAAATGAATGAAAAGATTGACTTTATATGTAATGAAGTTTTGAAAGCATAAAGTAAAAGCGGGAGTGAAGTGGGAAGATGACAGTATGGGAGGCATATGATGTTCTGGGGCTTGGTCCTGACGCAGATATGGAAGAGGTGAGAAGGGCATACAAGGATCTGCTGAAGAGGTATCATCCGGATAACAATGTTAATATATCACCACAGAGTGAGAAAGAATATCGTGAAAGATTCGAATGTGTCAGAGAAGCCTATGATACGATCATAAACCAGTCGGCGCAGGCTAGAAATTTTCAGCAGGAAAAAACACAGTATCAGGATTTTCAGTATCAAAGATCCAAAGAGCCTTATTCAGAAGAAAAATATGGTTATGATAAGAGACAGCAAGAGGAACGGGATAAATATGCAGAAGAAATAAAAAAGGAAAAGGCAGTAAGAGAACGTGTAGAAAAAATAAAAAGAGAAAAAGAACGTCGGGAATATGAAGAAGCCTGTGCCAGACGGGAAATGGAACAGAAAAGGCAGAGAGAATATGAAGAAACCCGTGCAAGAAGAGAAAGAGAGGAGGCAGAGGAACGTAGAAGCAGGGAGGAAAGTGCAAGGGCTGCAGAAGAAATGAAAAAGAACTACGAAAAAAATAAGCAGCAAGCAGAAAAAGAGGAAAAGCGGCAGTGGAGAATTTCTATAGGAATTATGGCTTTTTGTGCAGCAATTATAATTATAATGGCTTACCTACAGTAGTTGGATTATTTGAAAATACAAGAAAAAGAAAGGAAACAGGTGAATAATATGAAGATGCCGGATAAGGAATACAACGAAGCACTGAAAATGGTAAAAAACTGGGCAGGAACCAAAGAAGAACTGCAGAGCTTTTATGATAATATTTATAATAAATATGAGGATGGAAGAGATATCATAAGACGGTTGGATCAGTATCAGAGGAAATGGACCATGAATTTACATTGACAGATTTATTCATCAAGCTGGTGGGATCAGAGCAGGAAAAAGGATGTTATTGACATTTCTTTTTCCTGCTTTTATACTGTCAGTAGTTCCGTCCGACCAGTCGGTCGGAAAATGAGAAAATTTATCAGGTAATGAAAGAGGAGTAGGAAATGCTGGGGAAATTTAGCGTAAAGAAACCTTATACTGTTCTGGTAGCAGTGGTTCTGGTGATCGTTCTTGGAGTGGTATCCATGATGAAGATGAGCACTGATCTGCTGCCAAATATCAGCCTTCCTTATGTGATCGTTATGACTACATATCCGGGAGCCAGTCCGGAAACAGTGGAAATGACTGTAACGCAGCCGGTGGAAGGCTCCATGGCCACAGTCAGCAATATCGAAAGCATCAGTTCAGTATCCAGTGAAAACTACTCCATGGTCATTCTGGAGTTTGCACAGTCCGCAGATATGAATGCCGTTTCACTGGAAATACGGGAGAATCTGGATCAGATCAAAAGCTACTGGAGTGATGATATAGGCAATCCGATCATTATGAAGCTGAACCCGGATATGCTGCCGGTCATGATCGCAGCTGTTGGCGGTGAGGGAATGACAAATGCAGAGGTAACGGATATCACGCAGAATACGGTCATACCTGATCTGGAGAGTATAGAAGGCGTTGCATCAGCCAGTGCCACCGGTCTGATCGAGGAAAGTGTAAATGTCATCATCAGACAGGATAAGATCGATGCGATCAATGAGCAGGTATTTGGTTCGATCGATGAAGAGCTGAAGGATGCAGAGCAGCAGCTCGCCGATGGCAGACAGGAGATTTATGACGGACAGGAAAAGCTGAACGATTCCCGTGCAGATCTTGATGAATCCAGACAGCAGCTGAACGACAGTCAGGAAGAGCTGGATAAGAATAAAAAAGAACTGGAGGACAGCAGGCAGAAGCTCGCTGACGGCAAGGCTGAGCTTGCAGAGAACAAGACGAAGCTGGAAGAAGGAAAGAATGAGCTTTCCTCCAAAAAGAGTGAAAGCACTGAGAAGCTGGCACAGGCAGAGAAGGAGCTGCTGACGGCAAAGGCTGATCTGGAAGCCAGCAAGGTACATATTACCTCACAGATCACTACCGTAAAGTCTCTGGAAGATGGAATTAAGAAGGCGAAAGATGGACGGCAGGCGATAGACAGTGCATTAACAGGTATCAGCGCTTTACAATCAGAAGTTTCAGCCTGCATTACACCGACTAATCCGGAAGATCGTGGCGTAATAGGTGAAGATCTTGCAAACAAGATCAACACAGTTTTATCTCAGGTTTCTGGGGTTTCGGCAACACTGGCGGCAGACAGCAGTCCGGCAGCTGCAAAACAGGTGCTTTCTGCTGCAGAAAGCGCACTGAAAGCACAGAGACCGTCGGATGAACTGATCACCAACATGGAATCCAGTCTCAACGCCAACACCGGAGGTCTTGGCGCGGAGGCTTACATAGCCAGCATGCAGTCAGT
>CAKQSU010000220.1 GCA_934273135.1 uncultured Clostridia bacterium | reverse complement strand
GTATAGGGTACAAAGGGGTGCGGCATGAAACGTAAATCCGTCCGCGGGCTTATATCAAACGCGCGAATAACGACAATCGCCGTTTTCGGCTGGATTCTCGCGCAACTTCTCACAATCGGGATTGCAGTGATACTCACTAAGTTCGTGCCGAAAATCGGCAATCTGAGCCGTATAATCTTAATAATCGCAATCGGCGGTTTTTCGCTCGTCATCGGCTCGCTTTTGTCCGTTCTTTTGACGAACCGCTCAAGCCAGGTCACTCAGAACATCAACCGCTCGATAAACAAAGTCGCCGCCGGCGATTACTCCGTTTTAGTCCCGAAAATAGGCGATAACGGCGATATAGACCGACTTATCGACAATTTCAACAAAATGGTAAAGGAGCTTAACTCGGTCGCCGTCTTGCGTAAAGACTTCATCACTACGTTTTCGCACGAATTCAAAACCCCGATAGTTTCCGTCAAAGGTTACGCCGAACTTTTGCGCGAATCGGAAAATCTGACGGACGAACAGAGAGAATATCTTACCGTCATCATCGACGAAAGCAAACACCTTTCGACCCTTGCCGAACGCACTATGCTTTTAAGCAAGCTCGACAGCGGCTCGGTAAGCGAAGCTAACGAAGAATTTTACCTCGACGAACAACTCGGGCGTTGCGCGATACTTTTAGATTCTCAAATGACGGCAAAGAAAATCAACCTCTCCTTCTCCGCCGAACATGTTAAAATAACGGGCAAAAAAGACCTTTTAAAGGAAGCCTGGACAAACCTTTTATCCAACGCCGTCCGATACTCTTTCGACGGCGGAAGCATAAAGCTGACTTGCCAAAAAAAGGACGATTCGGCAATGGTAACGATTGCCGACAACGGCATCGGCATGGACGAAGAAACGCTTTTACACATGTACGAAAGTTTTTACCAATCCAAAACTGACGGCAAAAAAGACGGTCTCGGCTTAGGTCTTGCGATAACTAAAAAGATAATAGACCTCTCGGGCGGCACAATCCTTTGCGCCTCTACGATAGGCAAAGGCACCTACTTTACCGTCACCCTCCCTTTAAAGGGCGCAAAAGATTAGCAAAACACCTGCCGCTTAAAATATCAGCGGCGGGTGTTTTTTTGCCCGTTAATCGACTTATAGCGAGGTTTTTTTGTTAGTTTTTAGCAATTGTAATAAACGTAGCACGGGGATTTTATCGTGCCGTTGCCTTGAACAGGTACGCCGAATAAAAGTGAAACAAGCAAATAAAACAACATTACTCTGCAAGGTCTGTTAATATAAGCTTTTTCAAATTTTTTCAGCTCGGTTCTGTCCGCCTTTTTGCCGCAAAAATGCAAAAGAGTTTTTACAAACAAATCTATAGAATAAGAATATTTTTGCTTTGCCGACAAATCGTGCTTAAAATAGATTTTGCCGTTTTTTACTTCGACTATAATATATTCACCCTTTATCGGCTTCTTTAAAGTAATAAAGCCAAGTTTTAATTGCTTTGCAAGCCCACGTTCAACGTAATCAACAGTCAAGTTATGAGTATCGATGCAAACAACTTTACCGTTTTGCATCATTTAAAATTATCTTCTTTGTCTTTCGGCAATAAATTTTTTCCCTACGCGTTATAAACGATAGTATAATCCCCGGTTCTCATGTCCCAATAAGCATCCTTTATAATAGCATTCCATTGTTCTTCGGTGCCTTTGTAATATATTGTTTTTAAACTTGAGCAATCATCGAACGCATAACTTTCTATGTTTGTCACACCGGTACCAATAGTTACGCTTGCGAGTCCCTTGCAACCATTGAACACTCCCCAGCTTATACTCGTCAGACTGTTACCAATGGTCACACTTGTGAGTCCCGTGCAATCACTGAACGCCCAATACCCAATGCTTTTCACACTGTCGGCAATTATCACGCTTGTCAGCCCTACGCAACCATAGAACGCATACTTGCTTATGCTTGTCACACTGTTCGGAATAATAAGTTCACCTTCGACCTTATTGCCGCCGATATAAAGAATCCTTGAACTTGACATTATATTATGAAGTCCGCTTATTCCGCACCAGCTTGCGACATCACCTGCATAATATACGCTTGTAAGCCTCGTACAATTCCGAAAAGCATCATCGCCTATGCTTTTCACACTTTTACCGATAGTAACACTTGACAGCATACTACAATCACAGAACATCGAACTGCCTATACTCGTCACACCATTGCCGATAGTCACGCTTGTAAGTCCCGTGCAACCATTGAACACATACTTGCCTATGCTCGTCACGCTGTCAGGAATAATCACGCTTGCCAGCTTTGTGCAACCATCGAATGCATTATTCCCTATGCTCGTCACGCTGTCAGGAATAATCACGCTTGTCAGCCCCTTGCAACCATTGAATGCATTATTTCCTATGCTCGCCACGCTGTTACCGATAATCATGCTTGACAGCATCGAGCAACTCTTGAACGCATAATCCCCTATGCTCGTAGTGCTGTCGGGAATAGTCACGCTTGTCAGCTTTGTGCAAACATAGAATGCATAATCGCCTATGCTCGCCACACCGTTACCGATAGTCACGCTTGCCAGCCCCCCGCAACCATAAAACGTCTCTTTACCTATGCTCGTCACACTGTCGGGAATTGTCACGCTTGTCAGTCTTGCGCAATTCAAGAACGCTGAATTGCCTATTTTCGTAACACTGTTACCGATAGTCGCGCTTGTGAGTCCCGTGCAATCACTAAATGCGGAATTACCTATGTTTGTCACGCTATCGGGGATTATTACTCTTATGAGACTTGTACATTTCCAAAACGCCGAATTGCCTATCCTCGTAACACTGTTACCAAAAGTCACGCTTACGAGTCCCGTGCAATAACTGAACGCCCGATCCCCAATTCTCATCACACTGTTACCAATAGTCA
>CAKQSU010000219.1 GCA_934273135.1 uncultured Clostridia bacterium | reverse complement strand
ACGGGCGAAGGCGAATTCGGCATAAAGCGCGGAAATATCGGCGTTTTGGCGGGGTTCGGATTATTCTTGGCTGGCATAGCTATTATTCCATTGATAATAATGTTTATTTTGTTTTGCGTGCTGTTTTTTAATTTGTTCGTAAAGTTGGAGTCTCCGTTAAGAGACGTTTTGATATTGCTTACAGCATACATATGCTATGCTGTAAGCGCGTTAGGTTCTGTTTATGTTGGTAAAAGGATTATTGACAGATATAATATTAAACGCGTTATATAAGAATTTAAAAATCGGTTTGCAAATAACGGTTTACAATGATCGACATTTAAAAATACGGCTATAAGTCGATTAACGCGATATTTTGATATAGAATTCTTATAATAAGGGAGAAGAAAATGATAAAAAGAAAAGTTGTTGTGGTGGTTTTTGCTTTTTTGCTTTGCTTTCTTGCTTCTTGCAGCAGCTATGAGCGGAGAAAGGCGTATAAATTTTATAGTAACCGAGACGCATACTACACTGTAAATTGCAAGCTTTCTTATAGAGATTTAGGGAATAATGCAACCACAGGATACGCTTCATATGCTATAGATATCTCTGAAATTACAGCTTATAATAACGGTAAACTTCCTCCGTATGATAGCTATGGTTGCGGAATTCCTTTAAAAAGTGCAAACGAAGCCATTGAAAACGGATTTAAATTTGAACCCGACGACAGAATTTATCAGGTGACTTTTTCGCCAAGAATGTTCGGGTGTGGATGGCCCTCATACATCGTTGGTATAAGTTGCGGAGATATAGTATACGTTGATGTTAATAGCGGAATCTTAAATCTTTTGGATTTATACAGGGATTGACAGGAAGTTGTATCTATATCAAAAGTGCGGCTATAAGTCGATAAATGAGCTAAATACACCAAAAGACAAGCGGTTAGATGTAAGTTATATGGTTCTAAAATAAATCTAGGGAGAAGTAAGTAGAATGATTAAAAAAGTAACATCGCTCTATTATAACGGAAAAGACAATGGTATAATTTTAGATGATGCATATGATTTATATAAGAGAAATCAATATATAAAATATATTAAAGAAAAATCTATAAATTATTTATATTGCCAAGATCTTGATATGAATCTACTTGCTTCTTTCCCAGATATGGAATTTATTACGATTCCTGAAGATGCTGAAAATATTGAAGGTGTATATAACTTAAAATTATTAACAGGGCTAGAAATAACAGCAAATAAGCTTAAACTTTTAGATTTGTCATATTTTAGTAATTTAGAGTATTTAGTTATTCACGATTACTCAAGCAAACAAAACCTATTGGTAAATTGTAAACAATTGAAATATTTATGTATAGTTCATTCTGATATAACAAGTTTAAAATCTATACTCATAAATTATAATTTAGAATCTTTACGTTTAGATTTTTGTTATAATTTAAAGACATTGAACGGTATTGAATCCTTGAAGCATTTGAATAAAATAGAATTGGATTACTGTTTGAGATTGGAAAATATTTTAGATATACAATTTACTGCAAATTCTCTAAAAGAGTTTATAATTACGGACTGTAATAAAATCCAAGAGCTATCAACTATTTTAGGAAAACTGTCAGAATTAGAAACGCTTTATATTTCAACATTTCAAACTAATAGTGTTAACAAATTACCTTCTATAGAATTTATAAAAAATTTGACTAAGCTAAAAAATTTTATGACCGATTATAAAATAGAAGATGGAAATTTAAAACCATTATTAAATATTGAAAATGTTGACATTTTAAAGTTTTACAAGCATTATAATTTACAAAAAGATTCGTTTGCGTATATTTAATGTATACGTGTATACGGTTATCTTGTTGCTCGTTACGTTTATGACGCCTGGGGCAATGTTTCCGTTATGGATAATAACGGCGTAATTATTTCTGATTCCGGTTATATTGGCAACATAAATCCTTTCCGTTATAATGTTGGCGCATCGTTTAGTTTTATAAATCAAACTAAACAAAAGCTTCGCTTTTACGTGTATGCCACCCGTATGCGCCCATTGAAACTGCGCAAAAAATGCCCTTGCAAGCAAGCATTTTTTTGCTTGTTTTGCGTGGCTACTATTACGATGCAGATACCAAGTTGTATTATTTGAAGACGAGATATTATGATCCGGAAGCAGGCAGATTTGTTTCGCAGGACGGTATAGAATATCTCAATTCTGATACGATTATTGGCTTAAACCTTTATGCATATTGTGTAAGAAGACAATTCTTTACACAAGTAGCATATTATTTGGGCGAAAGTTTAACAAAAATGCTCATTGTGAGTTCTATTGCATCCGGTACTCGTTGGATTATTGATAAAATCTTTGGGACGTAATATATGATGATTGAATTTAATGGTCTGATTACTGAAGAGAATCAACTTAATAGAATGAAAAAAATTGATAAAACAGTATTTTTCGTTTTTTTCGGAGGTCTAATATTAATTTGGATTATTATAATTTTATTTGAACTAATTTTTTCAGATGTTTTGCAAGAACTCTGGTCAGAATGTGTTGTTTGTTCAGCTATCATGTTGGGGTTAATATTTTTATCAGTGAAAACCCCCAAAGAAGTAGTTTTACGGTTTCGACTTTCTCCACATATTATTATTACGGAAAAAGACCTTTCTATAGAATTACGGAGCAATGGGAAAGAAGTTTGGAGAACCAGAAAAATTTCTAAAGTCAAAAAGGTTTTGGATTGTGGAGAAGTTTATTATATTATTTTTAAGTTCGGAGATATTACCAATTCTTGGATTTGCCAAAAAAACAATATTATAAACGGAACAATTGAAGAGTTTGAGTCATTATTTCAAACGAAACTTGTTAAAGAGACTAAACCATTTGCATGATTGGATAAATTCAATGAGAACTTTTTCGAGTGCTAATTTTTATTAATCTGCATAGGAGGAACAATGG
>CAKQSU010000218.1 GCA_934273135.1 uncultured Clostridia bacterium | reverse complement strand
AGATATAGCAAGAAGGGCGGAACCGTGCGGTTCTCGGTCTCCCAGAATCCGGCGCAGAACCGTGACGGCTATGCCGAAGTGCATTTCGTCTGCGAAGATAACGGCATCGGAATG
Source organism: uncultured Clostridia bacterium (assembly GCA_934273135.1). GTDB lineage: Bacteria > Bacillota > Clostridia > Christensenellales > Borkfalkiaceae > UBA4636. The sequence goes on along the minus strand of CAKQSU010000218.1, from coordinate 2,852 downwards.
AGCAAGGAGTTTCAGAAAAGCATGTTTGAGCCGTTTGCGCAGGAGAGCGCGGTCAGCGTCAGTCACTTCGGCGGCGTGGGGCTTGGACTTTCCATTGTGCAAAAGCTGGTAAACAGACTGAACGGAACCATAGAAGTGGATAGTGAACAGGGACGCGGAACGCGATTTGAAATCAAAATTCCTTATCTGTATGCCGATGCTCCGGATAAGGCAGAACCGCAGGCAGACGCTCCCGCTTCTCTCGCAGGGCTTACCCTGTTGATTGTCGAGGACAATGAGCTGAATATGGAGATTGCCGAGTTTATGGTGACAGAGGCGGGAGGAAAGATCATAAAGGCATATGACGGCAGACAGGCAGTAGAAAAATTTGCCGCCTCTGCGGTCGGTGAAATCAATGTAATTCTCACGGATGTGATGATGCCGAAGATGGACGGACTTGAAGAAACGCGTCGGATCCGTGCGCTCGACAGATCGGATGCCAAGACCGTGCCTGTCATTGCCATGACGGCAAATCTGTTTGAAGATGATATCCGCGAATATACAGATGCCGGCATGACGGGTGTCCTGCCGAAGCCGCTGAACATCGACCAGCTGATTGAGACAGTGACAAAGCAAATAACGAAAGGAGGGAAGAACGATGGGTGAATTGAGAGAGATATACGATATTGCCGGCTCAGATGCCGAAAAAGTACTTGCGCGGTTCGGCGGGAATGAGGAAATGCTGAAGCATTTCCTCTGCCTTTTCGCACAGGACAGCAGCTTTTCCGAATTGCAGGCGGCGCTTGCCGCAGGGAATACGGAAGAAGCTTTCCGTGCCGTTCATACGCTGAAGGGCATATGCGCCAATCTCGGATTTGAGCGGCTGTATGAGAAGGCATCGACAATGACCGAATTTTTGCGTCGTGGCGAACTTGAAAATACGAAGCCGCTTTTTCCCGGATTTGCGGAAGAATATGAAAAGGTCATGGAAGCTTTGAATCAAAAGTGACTGCGGAATGGCGACGCTTTCGGAACGAAAGTAATATCGGACTGAACATCAGCAAGTCTGCCGAAATAACGCAGAATGGCACGCGGAAAAAGCCTGTCCCGGACAGTACAATTGCTGTGCGGCTCCAAGTCTGACTTTTTGTTTGTAGCAGACAGCGGACCGGGAGATACCACGGAGAAAGGACTTATTGTTCAGAAATTCGGCAGCAAACCGGAAAATCATGTTGCAGTCAGTATGACCTTTGAAGCACTCAGCGGTCTTCTGTTGATGACCAAAGCGCATTATGAGGCATGGCTTGTTTCATATTATCTGCAGCGAAAGCCGATAGAAAAGATCAACGGTTCAAAAAATCCAAAGCCGACACAAGAATGTGCGGAGGATTCTTATTTTAACAAATTCATACCCGGTGAGATGTTCTGACGTAGTAAACTCGGGTGTAGTCTTTCATAGCTACACCCGGGTTTCAAAAATGCCTTGACGGACTTTTTCACGGGAGCTCTTGACAGAAGGGGTTAATTTGGGGTATAATATATGTATTGAACTTCTACACGATGAAGGGTAACCAAATGGAAAATGAAACGCTTGAAAAACTTGCCGTGCTGACCGCAAGGATCAAAGAACTTCCCAAAGGATATATTTCAAAAAAGACAATCGGCGGGAAGGTATATTACTATCATCAATGGTCTGAAAACGGGAGTAAGCAAAGCAGATATATCAGGGATGATGAAGTGGAGCAGCTTGCGGCAAGGATGGATGAAAGAAAAGAACTGCAGGCACAGGTCAGCGCCCTAAAAAAAGCTCCATCAAAAAATAGTAAGAGAAATGAGGTGAATGTAATGAAATGTATTCTGATGCATAAAAGAACACCTGTAGCATCGATCGAGCTTGACGATGCGACTGGTTTTATTCAAAAGATCGGGGAGATTTATGCGCCCGAGCATCTTCCGCTCGGAATTTCGATCAGAAGGGGAGTTGCGGACAGAGCAGCGCTCAATGAGTGGTGGACGGACAGATCGATCCCTGCAAGCAGAAGTGGGATTCGGGAAGCTCTTGAGACGCTTGAAATTGCCAACACCAAAATGTTGTTGATCCGTTGCTACGGTCTGAGTTTGTCGGATCAGTACTGGATCAGACCGGAAGGGAGCGAGCTTTCGTGGGACGATATCAATTTTTTCGGGCATCCGTTTTCAGATGACATCGGAGATGTTTTGTTCGGCGCACCGAAAAAAGCAAATGAGCTGAACTTTTCTTCTCCGGATAATACCTCTGACGGTTTCCTGAAAAAACGCTGGAAGATCATTGACGGCAAACGGTGCCTTGTCAAAGGCGGTTCCAATCCGTTCCGGCAGCAACCGTTCAACGAAGTCATTGCCTCAAAGGTTATGGCTGAATTGGGCATTCCCCATGTTCCTTACACACTAATCTGGAATAAGGATGCGCCGTATTCGGTTTGCGAGGATTTTGTGGATGAGAACACGGAGCTGATTCCTGCGTGGCGGATTATGATGACGCAGAAGAAAAACAACAGTACGTCTGTCTATCAGCATTTTGTCAACTGTTGTACCGCCCTTGGAATCAGGGATGTCGAAATCTTTCTCGACCGGATGATTACATTGGATTATATCATCGCCAACGAGGACAGACACTTCAACAATTTCGGGGCTTTGAGAAATGCCGAAACACTGGAGTGGATCGGTATGGCTCCTATCTATGACAGTGGCTCCTCGCTTGGATACGATAAATTGCCCGGACAAATAAGAATTGGCAGGGAAGTCGGATGCAAGCCATTCAAGAATCACCACGAGGAACAGATCAAATTGGTGCGCTCCTTCGATTGGCTGGATCTGTCGAAGCTGGATCATGT
>CAKQSU010000217.1 GCA_934273135.1 uncultured Clostridia bacterium | reverse complement strand
CGTCATATCCTTGCCGTTATTGTCGTAACAAAGAGACGCGTCCCCGTCGCTCGTCATGCCGTCGGATTTCTTTTTGCCTTTTTTCGCAAGTATGTTATTGACGGCGGCATGCGCGTTTTTGCCGACGGTGATATAATATCTGCCGTCTTCGAGAATATAAGTTTTTTCTTTGTACGCGTCGTAAACGGCAAGCTCTCTTTCGCTGAAGCCTATTTTCAAAACCTGACTTTCGCCCGGTTTAAGAAGTCCGGTTTTTCCGAACCCCACAAGGTCTATCGCCGATTTTTCTATCCCGTTTTCCTTGTCGTAATCGGTGTAAGGTTTTTGCAAATAAACCTGAACGGACTCTTTGCCTTCCTTTGTCCCGACGGTTTTAACCTTGACGGAAACGTAATAGGTGTTTTCCTTTTCTGCCGTTACGGGCGTTGATACGACGTAATCGACTTTAAGGTCGCTATACTCGAATTCGGTATACGAAAGTCCGTATCCGAAGGGATAGGAAACGACTTCGTCGTACTTGAAGTTCCCCGTCTTTGCGGTTTTTAAAACAAAGTCCTCGTAACGCGTTTCCGTGTAACGGTAGCCGAGGTAAATACCCTCCTGATAAACTACGTTTCTGCCCTTTGAAGCGTTTTGAGTCCAGCCGTCGAACTGTCCGTCTTTGTCGAAGTCCTTTTCGTCATGGACCATCATTCCGAAGTTTGTGTTCACGGGGTTTAAGCGATGTTTTTTAAAGAACGTGTCGGACAGTTTTCCGGACGGATTTCTCGTTCCGACAAGCAAGTCGCCGAGTGCGAACGCGCCCATTTCACCGTAAGAGCCTACCCACATAGCCGCGTCTATTCCGTATTTTTCGTCGTCTATAAAGTCACATTCCACGACGTTTGCGGTGTTAAGCACGACCATGATTTTGCCTATCGATTTGCCTTTTTCTTGCTTTAAGTGCATGAGAGTGTCTTTTTCGCCGTCGGAAAGTTGCAGATAGTTATCGTTCATGCCGTCGCTTCCCGCGGCGTTGTCCTTGTTTTTTGCGGCGGTCATCGCGCAATCGCGCCCCTCTCCGCCGCCACGCACGATAACGAAAATCGCCATATCCGCGGCTGCACCCTTTGCGGGCGTGTCTATCTGCTCCCACTTGGCTTCTCTATTATACCACCTTGCGCCTACCGCGCCGCCGGCTTTCTGCCAGCCGTACTTAGAGTAGTTTGCGACATACCAATCGAACAACTGCTCGTTTACTTCAAGCCCGGCTTCTCTTAGCCCTTCGAGAAGCGTTATGTTGTTCGGCGCGGTGCCGTTCGCCATAGCAAGCGGTTTTGCAGACCCCGAACCGTAAAGGCTGACTTTGCTGCCTTTAGCCAAAGGCAAAGCGGAATCGGCGTTTTTAAGAAGCGTCATTCCTTCTACAGCCATTGTTTCGGCGTATCTCGCGCCGTTTTGCTTGACCTCTCTTATGCTTTTGAAAGCCGACTTAAAGTACCTCAAATCCTTGTTCGCCGCGTCGGGGTCGTCTATTTTTTGTTGCGTTTCCACTTTGAGAACGGAGTTGACCGCGTCCTCGTTTTCGACCATTATCGTTCCGCCGAGCATAATAAGGGTAAACAGCCCCGTAAAAACGACAATGCAAATTTTAGAGACAAGTTTTAAAACCCTGCGCTTCATACGGCGTTCGCCTCCTCTTCTTTAGTTGCGTCGACCCGCGGTCGCTCGGACTGTTTTGTAAAAACTGCGGCGACACTCGCCCCGAAAGCAAGAAGGTATAAAAGTATGCTCGCCCAATAACCGTAATGCATCAACGAAATTGTTTTCCACGTTATTCCGCTGTAAAACAGCGTGGAAAAATACATGTACCCGCTGTATATGAAGTTATAGAAGGACAAAAGCTCGAACACGCCGACGGCAACGGGCGAATAGTTCTCGGTAAAACTAAAACTTGCAAGAACTACGCACGCGCCTATGCCGGCAAACGAAAACAAAAGCGTTTTCCAATCCCCGTAACTTCTTAAAAGCGGGGTAGAAAATGCAACGGCGTAAACTATTGCCTGCAACAATGCAAACAGCGCGGCTGCCATGGTAAAGTAAAACCCTAATCCTCTCGTTTTGAAAAAATTTTTCAGCTTTTCTTTTGCGCTAAAGAAAAATTCTTTCGTTTTTGTGTTTTGCACTTTTTTTGCCACCTCCTTCGCATTTTTAATGCGGTCAACGCATTTTTTTTGCTATCGAAAAAATGCGTAACTACCATTTAACATGTCCTTTTTGCGTGAGCCTTGCTCACGCAAAAAGGGGGTTGTCGCAACAAGCGACAACCCCCTCAGGGTTCGGCAATCAACAGAGCAAGCGGAGTAATCGCCTATTTAGGGAACGCAATCCCTACGTTTACATTATCAAAAAAACAAGAAAAAGTCAATTGCAAAAACTCTACAACCATATTGCAAAAACAACTTTATTTAGGTAAATTTTGATTATTCAGCTAAAATACGGTTAAAGGAGCTTAAGGTCGATGCCCTTTTCGCCTATCTTGATGATTTCAACCTTAACCTTATCGCCGATAGAAAGCACGTCTTCAACGGAATCGACTTTTTTGCCTGTGCCGAGTTTGGAGATGTGAATCATACCGTCATGACCCGGGGTCAACTCGCAGAACGCGCCGACCTTGGGGAGAATCCTTGCGACTTCGGAAATGAACATATCGCCCACTTCGAGGTCTCTTGCGATAGCCATAATGATATCTCTCGCTCTTTCTGCGGGAGCGATTGTTTCTTCGTAAGAAGCGATAAACACTTTACCGTCGTCGTTGATGTCGATTTTCGCGCCCGTTTCGTCGATAATCTTGTTGATTGTCTTTCCGCCGGAACCGATAACGTCCTTAATCTTGTCGGGGTTGATGGAGAAGGTAAGAATCTTCGGAGCGTATTTGGAAAGCTCTTTATTGGGTTCGGAAATGCAATCGAGCATTTTGCCGAGAATGAAGTGTCTGCCTTCGTTAGCC
>CAKQSU010000216.1 GCA_934273135.1 uncultured Clostridia bacterium | reverse complement strand
GTTTACTACTTTTTTTGTAAGCGCGTTCGTGACCACATGTATTATGACAATCGCCATCACCACCATGCAGATAAGCGCGCCGCTTAAAGCGGTAAGAACTATTTCAAGTACGCTCATTTTGTCGCTTCTCCTTTGTTGTTTTATAGATAAAAACGCCGCTATAAGTCGATTAACGGCAAATTTAAGAGTAAAACTCCGATTTTGGCGAACGGGAAAAAAGCTTTAAGATTTCATCCGCGGACGCAGCGGAATCAAACATCATCGCGCAGACGGCTTTTGTTATCGGCAAATCCGCGTTGTACTTTTCGCCGAGCTTTTTCATGGCTTTCGCAGTCATGACTCCCTCGGCGAGCTTAGAATATTTTTCGCCCTTGACAAAAGCTTCGCCGAAAGCGCGGTTTTGCGAAAATTTGGAAAAGAGCGTCGTTTCGTAATCGCCTAAGTGGCACAGCCCGTAAGCCGAAAGCGGATTGCCGCCCATCGCTCCTATGAGCCGGGAAACTTCCCTCGCTCCGCGCGCCATCAGCGCGCCTTTGAGCGTTTCAAGCCCTAACCCGTCCAAAACGCCCGCGGCTATCCCTAAAACGTTTTTTGCCGCCGCGCCGACCTCGCTGCCGATAACGTCGTTACCGTAATAAAAACGGATAAGGTCGCTTCTGAACGAATCGGCGATAAAGCGCGTAAGCTCCTCGGAATACGAATCGATTACCATGCAATTGGGTTTTTCGCGCACAAACTCCTGAATATGCCCGGGACCTACCCACACGGCGACTTTTTGTTTGTCCACGCCCTCTTCGACGGCTACTTCCGTCAGCCTTTTGCCCGTCTCGCATTCTATGCCTTTCATGCACAAAACGAAAACTTTATCCTTTTTGTATTCGCCCATACTTTTAAGCAGGCTTCTCAGATTTTGCGCGCCTACGGATATGACCGTAACGTCGGAATTTTGCACGCTTTCGTCTAAGTCGAAAGAAAATTTTATGCTTTTTTGAAGCGTGACGTATTCGTTGCTCCTCGTTTCCTTTAATTTTAAAAACGATTCGGAAGTGCTTCTGCCGTACACGGTGACGTCGTTTCCGATTCTGTTTAAATACCACGCGATGAACGTTCCCCAACGCCCCGCGCCTAAAACCGATATCTTCATTGATTCCTCTTTTTTGTTTTGTTTTTATATAAAAGTCCGCCTATAAGCTCGTTATCAAAGACTTTCGGCAATTTTTTTTATCTTGTCCATTCTGTGGCACAAACAGCTTTTTGTTATGCCGAGCTTGTCCGCAAGTTCGGAAAGCGAAGCTTCCGGGTCGTTGTTGCGCGCAAGCGCGACATCCCTAAGCTTTTTCGGCAGAGAATCAAGCCCGACGAGCGAGTCTATCGCGGCAATGGCTTCCCTTATCCTCACCGACGCTTCGACGCTTTTCGTAATGTTCGACATTTCGCAATTGAGCGCGCGGTTGGTGTTGTTCATCACGCCCTTTTTTATTATAAGGTCGGTCAAAGTAAGGCTTGCCTTTTGCGCGCCGATCATCGTTAAAACGTCCGCAATTTCTTCCGAACTCTTAAAGTAAACGACGAAAGATTCTTTCCTCTCGACGCTTTTGGGCGCAAAGCCGAGCGCGCAGAGTATATCGGAAAAGTCCGCCGCGACCTGATACATGCCGAAAACAAATTCAAGGTGATAGCCCGTTTTCGTTTCGCCCGTGAAGCTCGGCACGGTGACGCTGCCGGAACCTAAAAACGCGCCGGTTACAAACGCGCGCTTGCAGCACTCGTCCTCGACAATGTACTTGGACACCCCGATTATAATATTAAGCCCGCTCTGTTCGGTTTTTAGAATTTCACAGTCGATAAGAGCGGATAACGCTTCGTCGCCGATAAAGCGCAGGCGTTTGCGCTTACTTTGTTTGTCGGTTGCAATCTCCGGTTCGCCGCCGTAAAGACTTTTTATAATCGAGCAGAAATAGCGAAGGATTTCTTCGTCCGCAAAAGCCGAAAAACCGACTTTGCCGCGGAACGTTTCTATCGTTCCCGCCGCGCGCAAAAAACCCGAAAGGCACGCCCTCTTGCAACACGGCGACTTGATTTTTACGGTAACCAGTTCGTTTTTTACTTCGGCGGAAAAATTCATAATCGTTTTTTAAACTCCTCGAACCTGAACTTAGGCTTTCTGCCCTCCACGTTGAAAACTCGCTCGTACGGGATTTTTACGCCGTCTTTTTCAAGGCTCTCTATAAGCGATATTTCGCCCACGCGCGACGGCGTGTGAGCGTCCGAATCGATAATGAAGTTTGCTTTCGTGGAAAAAACTTCGTTCCATTCTTCGCTTGTCATATGTCTTTTTTTAGTGTTAATCTCAACGTACGTCCCGTAGTCGGCGCAACACTCCGCAACGACCTTAACGTCGCAATCGACCTTAAAATCAAGGTGCGTCAGAATATCTATCGGGTTAGACTTTATGGCGTTGACGTAGCAGCGCGTGTTGTATGCCCTTAGCGAGCTTGAAGCTTCTTTTTTGAACAAGTCGTTGAAAGCGTTCGCAAAAAAAAGCTTACGGTAATCTTTCAGCTTGTCGTAAAAAACCATTCTATGCACGCCGGCAAGGATTATATCGAGCTTGTCGTAGTCTGTCGGTTTTACGTCGATTTTTCCGCTTTCGCCCAAAATATTCGATTCGATGCCCAAAAGCACCTTTACGCCCGTTTTTTCTTCCGCCGCCGTGCAGTCGACGCGCATTAAAGGCAATTTTCTTCTTCTCATTCCGAACGCCGGGTGCGAAAACCCGTGGTCGGTTATGGCAATCGCACAAAGCCCCGCTTTTAAAGCCGCTTCGGCGTTGTCTAAAACCGTGCCTTTGCCGTGACTGTATCTCGTATGCGTATGATAATCCGCGTTTATCTTCATTCTTCTTCCGTTTCAAAGGGGCTTAGCCTTGTTTTTTAAAACTCCCCGATGAATTTTATTTCTTCGTGCAGGGTTACCCCCGTTCTTTCGTAAACCTTTTCTTTTATCG
>CAKQSU010000215.1 GCA_934273135.1 uncultured Clostridia bacterium | reverse complement strand
ATATAATAGGCTTTAAACAAGCAGTCGATTTTATGTACGCCGCGGCGAAAGACCGCGTTCTCCCCGACGAAGACTTTATCAAAAAGATACATTCTTTCGTTTTGCGCGGTGACGACGAAGCAGGCAAGTACCGCGAAATTCAAAACTACGTCGGCTCTTTGACGCACGTGGTTTTCCGTCCTTGCTCGCCCGATAAAATCGCAGAAAATATGTGCGATTACGTAAAAACGCTCAAGGAAGATTTTCTAATCGTAGACAGCGAAACGAAAAAGGACGATATCGACTGGCTTAAAATTTTCAATATCCTTGCCGAGGCCCATATTCGCTTCGAACGCATACACCCTTTTATCGACGGTAACGGCAGAACGGGCAGACTTATTCTTTCCTATCAAGCTACGTTCGCGGGGCTTTTGCCCGTGGACATAAGATACGAGGATTCCGAAAGATATTTTGCCGCGTTTAAGGCTTACGAAAAGAAAAGCGAATACTCTTCAAGGGTCGAAAGCAAGACCGAAAAGCTCGCTTTACTGCTTGCGGAACGGGAACTTGCCGCTTTCGATATATGGCTTGACGTTTTCTCTCAAAAAATCTCGTAAAAGGCAGCCTTCCGTTCTGATTTTTTCGTTATAATATAAATTTAGGGTCTGTTTTTGTCGGCTTTAGGTATTTTTTAAGTTGACAAAACGTTTTCGGTTTGCTATACTATACTTAAACAACGGAATATTTTTTAATTTTTTCGAAATGCTTAATCCCCTGCAGGGGATTTTCGTTCCGCATGCGGAACGAAAACAACTTTTTAATTGCTTTTGTTTTAAATCGATTAAATATCGATAATGGGGAAAATGATAGATTTTTAAGGAGTTTTAAGATTATGGAAACAAAAACAAAGCAGTTTGTCGAAGCTAAAATCGATGTTATCGAATTAGATTCGACAGAAGTAATCACGTCTTCGGGCGACCAACCCGGGACCGAGCAAGACGTTGTAGTACCCGATTCGGGTACGTGGACGCCGCACATCTAAAGAGGTGCCGTTATGAAAAAGAAAAGATTGTTGATTGTAGCGTTAACCGTCGCTTTGATTTCCTGCTTAACCTTAGCGGCTATGCAACTTAACGTGAAAGCCGAAGCAGAAACGCTTTCATCGATTGAAAACAAAGCAAACGGCGTTGAGTTTATCAAAGGCGCGCAGCTCCGCGTAGACGAAGAGGACGACGGTATAACGAGCGCGAGGTTCGAAGCCGTTATCGACAGCGAACTTTATAATTCGCTTATAAGCGGCGGCGCGTATGTTTCGGGAGCTGAAATGGGCTTTTCGATTGTTCCCGAATTTGCTTTCGAGGACTTTGCCAAGTCTATGGGTTATACGGACTATTTCGACTATTTTGCAAGCTTCGGCAACGCTAAGGCGCAAATTTCGTCGGTAATCAAGCCGTCGGAAATTTATCCGTATAAGAAAGTAGAGGAGCAGAACGGAGAGGCGACTTATACAAAATATATCGCCAGAGCCGTTATTACGCTTAAAGAGGAGCAGTATTCTTGGAAATATCGCGCGTTCGTCTATTACGTTCTTGACGGAAAGACGTATTACAGCGACCTTTCGGACGCTCGTTCGGTCGTTTGTGTTTCAGACGCGGTTTTAGGTAGTGAAGAATACAAGGCAAACCTGACGAATACGCAGATAGCAAAAATAGAATCAATCACGGCAAAGCATGATGAAGTGGTCGGTCATATTCTCGACGAAAACGGCGCATGCACGGTGTGCGGCGAAAAAACGCAACTTACGTTCGATTCTATCGAAGAATTTTCTGCCGTTACTTCCTTACCTAAGCTTATCGAATCGGTGACGATAGATTTGACGGGCAAGACCGTTGACCTTACAAAATCGCCCGTTATCGGTAATGAAAAAATCGCTGATAATTACAGCGTAAAAAAGCTTTCCGAGCTTTCGGAAGAAGAAAAGTCTTTAATAGTTGAAGAGAGGACGGGGTCTAACGACGTTATTCTCAATACCGCAAAAAAATCCTTTACGTTGACTGTTAAAAACGGCACGATGGTCGGCGCTGACGTATCGAGTCTTTCCGACTCTAAAGCGGGTTTTGTAGTCAAGGTCCCCGACGGTTGCGACGTTCTTTTGGAAAACGTAACCTTTAACAAAGCTATAAACGTAAGCGCGGGATGGAACGAATCTTTTGCCTCAACCGTTCGCGTACATAAGCGCAAAAATTTTACTTTCAAAAACTGTAAATTCGAAAGCGCGGCTTTAATCAGAGACGGACATTTCGCCGCGGAAAATCTCACCTTCGACGGTTGTTCGTTCACGCTTTTCGAAAACGCTTCAAGCGATAACGAACGCAACCCGTTATGGATACAAAATATCGGGAAATGTAACGTTACTATTAAGAATTGTAAATTCGAAACGGTCAGACCGATTAAGGTTATCGAAAACAACTTTGTCGGCGCAACTCTCACGGTTATAAATAACGAATTTACGCTAAGCGATGACGCGAAAAACAAAAACGTTGCTATTTATTTCCCCGATAAAGGCGAAGGACTCGGCAACGTTCTTATCGAAGGCAACACGCTAAGCGGCGGTACGGCTTTAATTGCTTTCCGCGGCGGCAATATGACTTTGTCGGACGGCGCAAAGTTCGAAGTAAACGAAAACGAGCTTAACGGCGCGCTTCTTTCCGTCGAATGGTACAAAGATACGCTTTATCTCCCCGATTTTGTTACGGGCAGAGCCGTAACGGAAAACCTTGTCGACTTGCTCGACGATAAGGATGCTTTTGCGTACGGTAATTCCGTCAATAAGGATTTAGTTATTAACGGGAACGGGATAATAGTCAAAAAGTGGCAGGACTTGTGGGTAAGCGGCAAAATCACCGTTAAAAACGTTGTTTTCGCCCAAGGCATTACTTTCAACGCAAACGCGGACGAAGCGGGTGTTGCTCTCGAAAACTGCGCCTTTTACGCTTGCGATTTTTCAAGAATAACGGCTGACCGCAAGGACAACGCG
>CAKQSU010000214.1 GCA_934273135.1 uncultured Clostridia bacterium | reverse complement strand
ATACATACTCTATTACGGCTCGCTCATAATTTTAATCCCCGGGATAATTTTTGCGTTTATTGCTCAGATTCTCGTGAAAATTGCTTTTTCAAAGTATTCTAAGCGCAACGCGGCCTCCGGGATTACGGCGGACGAAGCAAGCCGAAAGATGCTCCGCGACCACAATTGCATAGGCGTGAGCGTTCAACCGACTTCCGGAACGCTGACCGACAATTATGACCCTAAAACGGACGTTTTGTCGCTTTCCGAAAACGTGTTCGGTTCATCGAGCATAGCCGCTCTCGGCGTTGCGGCGCACGAATGCGGTCATGCCTGTCAGCAGTATGAAAACAGCTTCTTTTTAAAGCTACGTTCGATTCTCGTACCCGTCACAAACATAGGCTCACGCGCCGCGGTACCCGTTGCCATAATCGGGCTGGTCCTCGAATGGATTTTAGCGGGCTCTCAGAACTTCGGTTCGTACGTCCTTGCGTTCGGAATACTTTTGTATTCGCTGTCCACCGTGTTCGCGCTCGTAACGCTTCCGGTCGAAATAGGCGCGTCGTCGAGAGCGATGAAAATGCTTAAAGAAGAGAACTTTCTCGAAGGAAAGGAACTTTCGGGCGCGCGCAGGGTTTTGACTGCGGCGGCTTTGACGTACGTTGCTTCCCTCGTCGTTTCGCTCCTATACCTTTTACGGTTTCTTCTCATTCTTGCCTCGTTGAGAAAGCGCAACGATTAAGCCCCCCAAAAAAAGTCCTACTGTCGATTAACGGCTATATACGCGGACTTTTTATATAGTATTATTCTTTATCGGCGGTTTTTTCCGCCGCTTTTTTTACGGTGTTTTTTCTCAAAAGAACAAGTATAACGGTAAGCACGAGAGGAAAAACCAAAGCGAACAAAATGCCGAAGCGCAAGTTTTCGTCGAAAATTTTAGAAGTAAACCCTACGAGCGTAGGTCCGCACATACAGCCTATATCGCCCGCCAAAGCAAGGAGCGCGAACATTGCATTACCGCCGTTTTTAACCCTCATAGACGCCGCGCTGAACGTTCCGGGCCAAAGCACGCCGACCGAAAAACCGCATAAAGCCATGCCGAAAAGCGCGGCTAAGTCAAGCGGAGCAAAGACGATAAGCGCATACGCGACGACACACCCCGCGCCGCCGAAAGCCATGACCTTGAACAAATTCTTTTTGCTTTTGCTTTTTCCGTACAGCAAGCGACTAAGCCCCATGCATGCGGCAAAAAGACACGGACCCAAAATGTCTCCCAAAGCTTTGGGGAGCGCAAGGCTTTTTTCGACAAACGTACTTGCCCACTGCGCCACGGCGGCTTCGGTTGCGCCCGCGCAAAGGATAACTACTGCAAAGGCTAAAAAATACTTGTTTTTGACAACTTCTTTAACATTAAGCCCCTTTTCGCCCTCTTCAACGATGTCGTTAAGCGGCACGAAAAGAAACGTTATACCGTTCAAAACCGGCACAACCGCCCACAAAAGGCACAAAATTCTTCTGTTTTCAACGCCGAAAAAATAGAAAAACAAGCTTGAAAACGCGATTACGGCAACGCTTCCCCAACTGTAAAAGGAGTGGAGCAAACTCATTCTTTTGTCCTTGTTTTCGCCCGGACACGCTTCCACGACGGGGCTTACGACGACTTCCAAGAGTCCGCCGCCGACGGCGTAAAAGAACACCGAAATCAAAAGCCCGATAAACGCGGGCATAACGTCCGGCAGAAAGGACAAAAATATAAGCCCGAGTGAAGCGAAAACATGGGCTAAAATCATTGACAGTCTGTACCCGATTTTATCCACGAAAAACGCCGAAGCAAAATCTATAACGAGCTGAACGCCGAAGTTTATCGTCGTTAAAAGCGTTACCTGTTCAAGCCCCAAACCGTAATCGTTTATGAACGTCAAAAAAAGAAGCGGCGCAAAAACGTTCGCAATCGCCTGCACTATGTACCCGATAAAACAGGCTCTCACAGTCGAGTTGTAGGAAGTAAGCATTTGAATATATCCTTTTTCAGTATACGCTTTTTTTCTTTAAAGCGTTCTTTTTTAAAATGACGGGTTAATTTCGCCATAACGACAAAAAACCCGTCTATAAGTCGATTATCGACAATTTTATTTTTTAAAAACTATTCCGCGAATAATGATTGACAGCGCGGAAGCCGCAACGATTTTAACTGCGTCGAAGATAAGAAACGGCACGACGCAAACAGAAAGCGCAGCATAAAAAGCTACCTGCTGGCTTATCGAATACCAAACCGTTCCGAAAAGATAGCAAGCGGCAAGCCCTAAAATCATAGCGAGCGGATAAACGAATTTATGTTTTCCGAACAAATCGACCAAAAGCCCTGTCAATAACGCGCACGGCACGTAGCCAAGCACGTACCCGCCGGTAGGACCTGCGATTACGCCCGCGCCGCCCTTGAACGACGCAAAAACGGGAAGCCCGGTCAAGCCGAGCAAAATATATACGGCAACTGCAATCGTTCCCTTTTTCCAACCGAGCGTGGCGGAAACGAAAAACACGGCAAGCGTCGCAAGCGACACGGGGATAGTCCCTATCGGAACAGACAAGGGCGCAAGCACGCAAATCACTGCGGCAGCCAAGCCCGTGTAAGCAATGTCTTTGGTCAGATTCTTTCTTGTTTTTACGGATTGTTTTTTGCCCTCTTCGGGCGTTATTGCGGTTTTGTTATCCATACAAACACTTCCTTTGTTAGATTTTTCGTTTGTATTTTAGCATTTTTAGAGAATATAGTAAAGCTTTTTAAAAACGCTTAACAAAATTTTGCTTTTTTACGCCGAATTTGTTATACTTTAACTAATTAAAGAAGGTAATTTGCACATAACATGAAAACAGAAATTCTTGCTCCGGCGGGAGATAAGGCAAGTTTTTACGCCGCCGTCAACGCGGGCGCGGACGCCGTCTATCTCGGGCTAAGCTCTTTTAACGCCAGAATAAAAGCCGACAACTTCACAAACGAAAACATCGGCGAGATAACAACTTTTGCGCACCTTTTTTGCGTCAAGGTTTACGTC
>CAKQSU010000213.1 GCA_934273135.1 uncultured Clostridia bacterium | reverse complement strand
GACCTTACTGCTTAAAAACCGAGGGGCAAATTCGCCTTTCAAACGGCAAGACTTTACGTTAGCCCTAAAATTCTACACGATAAACATATTTATGTCAAGCGTTTTTAGTTGCTTTTTAGAAAATTGCGACCGATAGGGATTGCATTCTTCATCACTAATTATTTTTGCGGCAATAAATCGGTTTTTGCTGCGTTAAACTCACGTCAATACACATAAAGTATTATTTCTTTAATACGTCTTGCAAAAACCGACTTGCAAGACTGCATTTTTCATCCGCAAAAATGCGAAGCACCTAAAAGAGCGTATTTTTTGATGATTTTTTGCGAGCGTGAGGCAGGCGTACAAACGTACTCCAATCGAACGGTCACAAAAAAGCGCGAAAAAGCCGCCTTTTAGGTATTTAGCGATAAGGAATGCAATCCCTATACGCCCCTTTTGCGTTCAATTTTTGCGCACTTTTATTCATTCTGCCCAAAAAAGTGACAAAATGACGAAATAATCCGACTAAATGCCGTCGGCAAAAATTTATTCTGCGTATTTTATTGACATAAAGCCCCTCGGTAAAGTATAATGAAAAGACGATAAAACCGCAAGGGGTGAACACATGAAAAATTACGACGATTTCGAGCTTAACTGCATGGACGATTGCGATAGTTGCGAAGTAAAGCTTGAGTGCGAATATCTCACGGCGGACGGCGAAGCAAAAAAAGCCGCCCTCGCTAAGCTTGCCGAGCGCGACGAAAAAGAAGAAGCCGCAAGAAAAGCCGAGGAATCAGCAAAAGCCGCTTTCGAAGCGACGGAGCAAGCCGAAGAGCAAGCGGAAGAAGAAAAACCCGTTGAAGAGATAACCGAGGAAGTTACGGAAGAGAACGGCGAAACGGTCGAAACGGAAACAGTTATCGACACCGTTTCCCCTGCCGAGGAATTAGCCGAGGTTGCAGACGAAGCGACGGAGCAAGCCAAGGAACAGGCGGAAGAAGAAAAACCCGTTGAAGAGATAACTGAAGAAGTTACGGAAGAAAACGGCGAAACGGTCGAAACGGAAACAGTTATCGACACTTCTTCCCCTGCCGAAGAATTAGCCGAAACCGCGGACGAAGCGATGGAGCAAGCCGAAGAGCAAGCGGAAGAGCAAACGGCGGAGGAAGTGGAAGAAAGCATTCTCGAAACAGCCGAAGATATCGACGCGCCCGAAGAAGTTCAACCGACGGACAACGAAGCAACGGCAGAGCAGCCGCAGCCGACCGAAGAAGCCGCAGAAGAAAAGACCGAGGAAGAACAACCCGCGACGGAAGAAATGCCAACCGAGGAAGCGCAGACAAGCGAAGTCGCCGCGCAAGATACGGAAGCGGAAGAAGTTGCGAAAAAGACCGAAGAGCAAGCGGAAGAACAGACGGAACAAGCCGAAGAAGAAAAACCGGCAAAATCGGCTTTCAAGCTTACGCCGCCCGAAAACCTCGAAGAACTTTATGCGGCAATGTGCACGAAACGCGCGCGCAAGCTTATTTTCCGCCCCGCGGAAGCCATTTACGACAAGACGTTTAAGGTACTCGGCACGGACAAGAAAAACGAGGAAGGCATAAAGGTCAAGGACATACTCGACGCGGAGATTAAGCAGGGCGTAAAGCTCGGCTATATAGACAAGTTCGACGGGCTTAAAACTTCCGAGATAAAAGAAGAATACGAAAACGACGTCGTTTACGAATACGCCGAACAGGAATTCAAGAAAGTCGGCTTGATTTACGACGGCAAAAAGATAAAGGTTTACGTTTACGATTTCGACGGCAAAGCCTGCCACCATGTCGGCTACATAGACGAAACGGAAGCGGCGGACGTTATACCGTACCTTATCGATAAGGAAAAGTATTCTTTCGCGCTCGACGGAATAATCACCGGCGGAAAAGCAAAACGCGTAACAAAGGACGAGAACGGAAAAATAACCATAACCAAGGAAAAAGACGGCAACATCGGGCTTGAACTCGACGTGACGATTATTCCGAGAAAAGATTGATTTTTTGCGATAACGTCAAATAAAATTTTAGGTACAATTCACCTTTTTGATATATAATTTTGCATATATATCAAGGCAAGGCTACAATTAAAAACATTAAAAGCCGCCAATAATCGACTTATAGGCGGCTTTTTGAAAACAAAAAAAACAATAAGGAGAACGGCATGCTGGAACTAAAAAACATCGTGAAAATTTACTCAACCGGCGAAACGCAGGTAAAAGCATTAAAGGGCGTGAGCATCAACTTTCGCAAGTGTGAATTCGTGTCCGTTTTAGGTCCGTCCGGGTGCGGCAAAACGACTATGCTCAACATCGTCGGCGGACTCGACCGTTACACCTACGGCGACCTCGTGATAAACGGAGTTTCGACAAAAAACTACGCCGATTCCGATTGGGACGCTTATCGCAACCATTCCGTCGGGTTTGTTTTTCAAAGCTACAATCTTATTCCGCACCAGACGGTTGAAAAGAACGTGGAGCTTGCGCTTACCCTCTCGGGCGTAAGAAAAGAAGAGAGAATGAAGCGGGCGAGAGAAGCCCTTGAAAAAGTAGGCTTAAAAGACCATTTCAAAAAGCTCCCTAACCAGCTTTCGGGCGGGCAAATGCAAAGGGTGGCGATAGCGCGAGCCATAGTCAACGACCCCGATATCATCTTAGCCGACGAGCCGACCGGTGCGTTAGATTCCGAAACGAGCGTTCAGGTTATGGACATTTTAAAAGAACTGTCCAAAACACGGCTTGTGGTAATGGTCACCCATAACGAAGAGCTTGCGCATGAGTATTCGACGAGAATAATCTCTCTCAAAGACGGCGAAATCGTGAACGACACAATGCCTTTTAACGATGAAGAAGCCGAAGAAGAAGGAAGAAAAGAAGCCGAAAAGAACGTCGACAAAAAGAAGAAAAAGCCGTCTATGAGCTTCTTAACGGCACTTTCGCTCTCCCTAAACAATCTCTTCACCAAAAAAGGGAGAACCATTCTGACGGCGTTTGCGGGCAGCATAGGCATAATAGGAATCGCGCTTATAC
>CAKQSU010000212.1 GCA_934273135.1 uncultured Clostridia bacterium | reverse complement strand
CCGCTCACGACGGCGTAAACTTTTTTAATTTTCGAATACTTATTCGGTTTTTCTTTTTCGATTCTCGAAGCGCAATTTTCGCCGCAAGAAGAGCAATCGTGTGTGCATTCGCTCATTTTTTTGTTTTGACTCCTTGTAAGTTTTAAGCGTTTAATCGCTTTATAGCCCGACTTTTGCAAACGGGCGTTTATTATTTTAGTGTTTTACGCAGTGTTTAATATTCTACCACCTTTTCATTATATTGTCAAATGCCGCAACGGGGTGTTTTGTTATTATACGTCATTCGACTTCCACGAGGCGGGAGCGATTGAGGTTGAAAAGGTACTTGTGCGTTACTTTTTTATGTAAAACCTTTTCGACGGCGTAAGCGTAAAGCAAAAGCTGTTCGCGGTAACTTTCGGCAAGCTTTTCGTCCGACTTTGCGGAATACTTATAATCGACTATCACGGCTTCGTCGTCCTTTATCGCAAGAAGGTCGATAACGCCCTGAACAAGTACCGGCTCTCTGCCGACTTCCTTGGCTTTTTCCGGCGGGACGAAAGCGATAAAGGGCTGTTCGCGGAAAAGCTCGTATCCGGAAAGGGTTTTGTAAACGGCGTTTGAAAGTATTTTTTTCAGTTTTGTTTTATCCATAAGCGATTTTTCTTCCTCGCTTAAAACGTCACTTGAAAAAATTCTTTCGATTTCTTCCGTTGCGTCGCCGCCGAAAAGTGCGTACTGCAAGAATTTGTGGTACGCGTTGCCCTCTTCCGCCGTTTTCGCGCCGAAAGGCTTTTCGTCCGAATAAACGCTTTCTACCCGTTCGTCCTCGTCGCCGTACTTTTGGTTTATCTCGGTTACCGTCTTTTTAAGGCTGAGCGTCAAATCGTCTTCATAAGGGTACTTAAACGACAAAAACCGCTCTATAACCTTAACGTCCGATTGGGTTTCTCCGACGAGCGGCATTGACGGCGAAGGAAGCGTATCGGCGGAAGCGAGAAGCAAATCGTCCTTTGTGTATTCAAAATAATCGCAATCTCCGAGCGACAAAAAGTTGCTTGCCTTGCCGGCGTAAGCCGCTTCCGAACCGTTTCTTTCCTCGCTTATCTCGCTTGTGGTCACCATATAAAGTTTGTACTCCGCCCTCGTCATAGCAACGTACAAAAGCCGCGTTTCGTCGCGCGCGGTAGCCTCTGCGCGGATAAACCCGACGTAATCGCGCACTAAGTTTGCGCCGCTTATTCGCGTGTCGAAGTCATAATACTTAACGCCTATGCCCGCCTTTCTGTCAAGGAAAATTTCGTCGCGCTTATCTATAGAATATAACTGTCTGTCAAGTTCGGTCAGAATAACCACGGGAAATTCAAGCCCCTTAGAGGCATGTATGCTCATTACTTTTACCGACGAATCGCCGCCCGAAACGGAAACGGTCATATCCTTTAAAAGCTCGTCCGCGCGGGATAAAAAACCTTCTACGGTGAGAGAAAGCTTTGAACATTCCGCAATGAATCGTTCGAGGCGGCGTACCTTAAATTCGCCGAGCGGCTCGGACAAAAGTTCGAGGTCTATTTTTTTGTCCGCAACTATTTTTCTAAGCACCGTCGCCGCGTCGGAAAACGCCGAAAACAGCCTTAATTCTTCGAGATAATCGAAAAAGTCGTTGAGTTTTGCGCCGATAACGTCGTCCTTATCGTATTTTTTCGCGGCGGCGTAAAAGCTGTCGTCTTTTGTTTCATCCGCGGCGCGGACGGCGTACATTTCGGCGTCCGTAAGATTTCCGAGCGGAGATTTCAACGCGCAGGCAAGCGCGATATCGTCTCGCCCCGCCGTCGAAACGGTCTTTAAAATCCCCACGACGAGATTTATTTCCGGGTACTCGCCTATGCTCCTTTTAGAATCGGATATGACGGGGATACCTCCGCGCGCAAGCTCGCCCACGATTCTGTCCGACAGCCCCGAATTCGTGCGCGTGAGAACGGCGATATCTTTAAAAGTTATCGGGCGCGTTTTGCCTATTGACGGGTCAAAGTACTCCTGCCCGATGTTTTGTTCGACGATAAGGCGGACAAGGTTTTCTTCCCCGACGGGTTTTTCTTCTTGTTCCTTTTCAAGATGTTTAAGAACGCCGTATACGCCCAAGTCGTCCTTTTCCGTTTGATTTTCAAGCGATAATCGACATATAGCCGCGCTTCCCGTATAATCGCCGTACAGTCCGCCGTAAAGCATAGGCTCGGCGGCGTAGTCTATTCCGAAGCTTTCGTTCGTCATGATATCGCCGAAAACGTTGTTTACGCATGACAAAACGCCCTTTGTCGAACGGAAGTTCACCGAAAGGTTTACTGTTGCCTTTCCGTCCGCTTCGTGCTTTTTCAGCCCGTTCAAAAATATATCGCTGTCCGACCCGCGAAAACCGTAAATGCTTTGTTTTACGTCGCCTACGACAAATATGTTATCTCTTTCGACAAGCGAAAATATGGCTTCCTGTATGCCGTTCGTGTCCTGATATTCGTCGACGAAAACATACTTATAGCTCCCCGCGATTTCTTCGCGCGCTTCGTCGCTAAGTAAAACTTTGTAGCAAAGGTGTTCGAGATCTCCGTAATCGAGCGCGGACGCGTCCGCCTTTTCGCGCGTATATTCTTCGGCGAAAAGCTTTGTCACCCTCACCAAAGCTTTGACTATCGGCAACGTGGCGACAACCTTTTCGTAACGTTCTTCGTCGCAAAAAGTGTTTTTAGCCTGCGTCACGACCTTGACGATTTTCTCTTTTGCAAAAGAGATATCGTCCGACAAAGCCTTTTTGAGCGGATCGTCCTTGGTTTTTACGCTCGGCTTTGCTCTGTCCGCCGAAAGGTACAGACTAAGCCCGTTCAAATCGGGTTCTTCTTCGAGTAAGTTCATGTAGGAAATAAACGACGAACAGTATTCGACGTACTTTCCCGTCTGCATTTCAAAAGCCCTCGTTCTCAAAGCGTAAAACGGCTTCGTCAATGCTTTGAATTTTTTAATATATAAGCCTATAAGTTCGTTTTCGACTCTTTTTGCTCCTTCAACGGTGTAGT
>CAKQSU010000211.1 GCA_934273135.1 uncultured Clostridia bacterium | reverse complement strand
GAAGCAAGGCTTATGGAAAAGTGGCTTTTTAACCCTATGATAGGGAAAGAAGAAGGCTCGTATTCCGATAAAATAAAAATCTTCGAGCTTGAAAACCCGAAAGCGGAAGCCGAAACGATTGCTAAGCGCATACGTTACGAAGTGGTGAAAAACGGCAGGAGATACAACGATTTTTGTATAGCCGTGCCAGACGTTAAGGCGTACGCCGAGGCTTGCGAAGACGTGTTCGCTTCTTATAACGTGCCGTTTTATGCGGACGTTAAAAAGCCGCTTTCTTCCCACCCCGCCGCAAGGCTGTTTTCGTCGCTTATGCGGCTTAAAAAACAAAACGTTCCGCCGCTTCTGCTTGCCGAAACAATCAAAAATCCGCTTGTGGACGCAGACAAAGGTGAAGAAGCCGAGGAGTATATTTTAAAGAACGCCGTAGGCAGAAAAAACGTGCGGGAGCCGTTCGATTGCGGCGCGGAAGATATGCGCAAAAAGATAGTTTCGTTTGTGGATTCCATCAGGCAAAAAGCTGCCGTCGGAGAGTATTGCAAGGCGATAATCGACTTATACGCGGACTTATGCGTTAAAGATAAGGCGGAGGAACTCAAAAAAAAGTTCGAAGAAAAACAAAAGGACGCGCTCGGATATTTCGCTACGGCGGGGCTTGACGACTTTTTGCAAGTGGTGAACGAAGCCGCCGTCACCGCCGGGGACGTGACGGTAAGCGCGGACGAATTTGCGGAGATGATATCGGCGGGCGTTGAGGCAAAGGAAACGGCTATGCTTCCGCAGTTTTACGACGGAGTGTTCATGGGCGACTTTGTTTCCGCGCGGCAGCGCGTGGCGAAGATTTTGTTCGTTGCGGGGCTTACTTCCGACGTGCCGCTCTTTAAGGCTGACGCGTCGCTTCTGAGCGACAGAGAACTTTTTAAAATGGACGGCTACAAATGCGTGGTCGAGCCTAAAATAAGGGTCTTGAACAAGCGCGAAAAGGAAAACGTCGCAACAACGCTTATGAGTTTTTCAAACGCGTTATATCTTACTTATCCGCGAGCGGACTTTTTCGGCGCGGCGGTCAAGCCCTCGCCGATTATAGACGATATCGTCAAGATTTTTTCGTGCGGCAAAGACATCTTAAAGATTCGCGATATAGAAGCGGAAAGGGCGGCGAAGCTTGCGCCCGCTTACAGCGTTTACGATTACGTTTCCGTTCCGGCGGGGCTTAAAACGTTATGTCGCGCGACGGAAGATTATCGCGACGGCAACGCTTGCGAAATTGGCATCGCTTCTTCGTTTGCGGCGGCGTTGAAAGGGGTCGACGAGGAAGCTTTCCGCAAAGCCGTCGCCATTGCCGAGGGCAAGGAGGAAGTTGTTCTCGTGCCTGAGCTTTCTTACGGCGAAAGGGTTTCCGCAACCGCGCTCGAAAGATACTTTGCTTGCCCGTACGCCGGGTTTGCGGACAATCGTTTGAAGCTTAAACAGCGCGACACGGGCGAAATCGAAAGCAACGAACTCGGGACGCTTCTTCATTACACGCTTGAAAAATTCGCGCCGCTTGCGGAAAAAATCGAACGCGAAAACGTAAAGCAAACGGCGGACGAGATATTCGAGAGGGCTATAGAGGAAGTCGGGTTTGAAAAATATCGCGGAAAAGCGCGTTTTACCGCTTTGTTGAACCTTGTTAAAGAGGAAGCGGAAAAGAGGTGTCTTTCCGTTTACGACGAAATAAAAAACGGAACGTTTACGGTGAGCGGCGCGGAAACGGAGTTTTCCGATTCGCCGAGCGCAAAATACCCCGCATTAAGGCTTACTTCTCCGTACGGAACGGCAAAGCTACGGGGTAAGATAGACAGAATAGACGAATGCGAAGAGGACCTTTTCGGCGAAAAGGTCAAATACGCGCGCATAGTGGATTACAAAACGGGCAGCGTGGACAACAAGGATTCGGACGAAAGCTTGTATTCGGGCAGAAGTATTCAGTTATATCTTTATCTGAACGTTTTAACGCGCGCCGGTTATCGCCCCGCCGGAGCATATTATTACAAAGTGGACGATTCGTTCACTGCAAAAGGCGAGGACGGCACCGGGTACTTCGGCAAAGGTATCCGCAACGTTTCCGTCATGCGGAAAATGGACTCTACCGTTGCGGACGACGGGGGAGAAAGCAAAACGTTTTCGTTCAAGACGGCGTTCGATAAGGAAACGGGCGAAATAATCGTAAAAAAGAGTAAAAACGTTCTCGACGAAAAAGACCTTGCCTCATACGCGCGCTACGCAAAAAAAGTCGCGGAAAGCGGCGTCGGCGAGATGATGCGCGGCTCTATCGTCGCTTCGCCTTACGAAGAAACTTGCGCGTATTGTAAGTATAAAGGGCTTTGCGGGTATGACGCCGCAATCGGAAACAGGACGAGAAAGGTGAAAAAAGTCGATTCCGAAACTATAATAACCAATGCGGGAGAGGACGATGAGTAAATTCACTAAGGAACAAGAAAAAGTCATAAATCACACGGACGGCAGCATTATGGTAACGGCTTCCGCCGGGAGCGGCAAAACGAGGGTTATGGTCGAAAGATTCATAAAACTCGTCACCGAGGGAAAGGCAAGGGTGAGAGAAGTGCTTGCCGTAACCTTTACGCGGCTTGCCGCGGGCGAGCTTAAAGAAAGGCTCAAAAAAGCGTTGTACGAAAAAATCCGCGAGGGCGGCGAGAATGCGGAAAGGCTTAAAGAAGAGATAGACGATTTGCCCGTTGCGGACATTTCGACGATAGATTCGTTCTGCTCGAACGTCGTGAGGAGGTATTTCTACATAGCCGGCGTTTCGCCCTCGTTCAAGGTCCTCGACCCGTCGGAGGCAAGCGCGATTAAGGAAAAAGCCGCGCAAGAAACGCTCGAAAAACTGTACGAAGAAAACGACGAGGACTTAAAGCTACTTTTAAAAGTTTTCAGAAAAAAACGTTCGGACAAAGCTCTCATAACCCGCATTATCGCTCTTTACGACTTTGCCGACAGTGAAAAAGACGGCGTTTTATTCTTTGACCGCTACGTCGACAACTACAC
>CAKQSU010000210.1 GCA_934273135.1 uncultured Clostridia bacterium | reverse complement strand
GCTCGGTCCTTTCGTCGGCACGATGCTTACCGAAAAAAGAGCGGAGGCGATAATCTACGGAACGCTTGAAAACCCGCTTACGGCAAAGGAAATAAGCGCGGCAAAAAAATTCATATCGACCGTCCACCCGCTTTCGCCGCTTCTCGTTATCGACGCCGCCGTCGGCAAGAGCGAGGACGTCGGCGTAATCAAAATCTTGAACGGAGCCATTCGCCCGGGACTCGGCGCAAACAAAGATTTACCGGAAATGGGTTCCGTTTCCATTATAGGAATAGTCAGCGAAAAATCGCTCGCAAACTACGCTTTTTTGAATCTTACGAGATTAAACCCCGTTTACCGTATGGCGCGCATCGTAGCCGACGGCGTTATGCGGTATCTCAAGTCGGCTTAACGGCTTCAAAGCGATTTTTTTTGTCGTTAGCCGAAGCGGTTAAAAAAACAAAATTGCCCGATAATCGACTTATAGACGGACGAATTGTCGGTTCTTCGTTAAAATTCGCGGTAGGAAAAACTCTTTACGACGGCGGTAAAGTAAAAAAGTTCGCTTATTCCTCTTTCGTCTGTTTGCTCGAACAAAAAATGCGCTTCCACACTGTTTTCTAAGACGTAAAATTCGGCGGCTTTTAAAACGAAAACGGGGGAGTATTGGTCGGCTTCGTCAAAGCGTAAAACTTCGGCGGGCAGCTCGTCTTCGCTCGCGCGGACGGAAAAAAGCGAAAGCGCGGCGTCCTTAAAAATTATCGTTAAGTTATCCCCGGCGCGCGTAATGCCGTAAACTATCTCTTCGAAAATCATTTCCGCGTCGAAAAACGTACCGAGTTTTTTTAATTGCTCTTCATTGTTTTCCCTGAGATTGTCCGTTATGTTTTCGATGCGGGGCAGAGATGAAGCGACGTAACGCCGGGAGAGGAGAAGCTCGTCTTCTTCCATTTCGCCGAGCGCGGCATGTTTTAAGTCGATTTTTTCTTTTACTTCGTCCGGCAAGACCGCCAAAGTTTTTTCGCGCTCGTCAAGCACGTTTTCAAACAGCTTTTCGTGGTATGCTTCGTCAAAACCTTGCCCGTTTTTCTTGCGTGAAAAATATCTTTTCTCTCCGGCGACAAACAGCCGTTTTTTTGCTTCTTTAATATCTTCGTAAGCTTCTTTTGTCAAGGCTTTTCCGCCGAATTTATCGGCTTCGGCAAGAATTTTTACGGCTTCATACTCTTTTAAGACTTGTTTTGTTAAAAATTTCATATAAATCCTCCTCAAAATATGTGTTCAATCCGTTCTGAACACATATAAAATTAAATAAAAAACCTATACTAAGATTATAGGTGTTTATGTCTGCACCGTTAAAAACACGACGGGAGCGTAGTATGTTTACGAAAGAAGCGTTTAAAAAGCGCATGGAACAATTAGTCGGCGAAAGCGATTATTCTCGGACGGAGCTTAAAAAGAATATGAACGTTAATTCGAGTTCCTTTTACAACGCGCTCGTCCACGGGGTTGTCCCCACGCCTAAAACGCTTGTTAAAATCGCGGATTATTTCGGCGTTTCTCTTCTGTATTTATTGGGAGAAACAAACGAGAACGATTTTATGGAGCCTTTTTCGCGTTCGACCTTTGCCGAAAGATTCAAAGAGCTTTGCGAAGAGAACGGCGTTACGGCTTATCGCGTCAGCACGGCGCTCGGCTTTGACAACAGCCTGATTATACGTTGGCTCAAAAAAGGGTATACCCCGTCGCTTGAAATCCTGATGCTTCTCACCGATTACTTCGGCGTGTCGCCCGATTACCTTTTGGGCAGAACCGACTATAAGCATTAAAAGCTTACCTATATTGTAACCCGAAAAAATTTTTTTGTAAACGAAAAATCGACTTTTTAATTTGAAAATAACGTCGAAAGACGGATAAAAACGTCGGATTTTGTCGAAAGTGAAAATTTTGAAATTTTTCGCCCCCGCAAGGGGCGTTTTTTTTATAAAATTTAAACGCGAAAAATGTTTTTTAAAGGCAAAAAAGTAGACAAATTGCAATATAGTGTGTTTTTTGCAATAAATTTTAAAAAAATTTTCAAAAGGTATTGAATTTTTTCGGATATTGTGATATTATATATAAGACAAGCTATGTCGGGCAAAAAAGAAGACGAATTAGGGGCAGATATGGAAAATGACAGAGTATTCGATATCGTGAGCGAAATCGAAGAAAGGCACAAGGAGACCGAGGAAGGGTTTTCCTACAAGGACAGCTTAAAGCTAAAAGAGCTTTCCGCCATTGCGGACGAATGGGTTAAAGGCAACGTTCCGGCAACGGACAAAGCGGCGATAAACGCGTATCTCGGCAAGGCTTACGAACGCATGGGCAGGGTTTATCCGGCGGCGAAGCGTTATACGCTTTCGGTCGGCTTTTTTGCGGAAGCTTTTCTTTCGGACGAAAAACAGCGCGAAGCTTTTGCGAAAAATCTTGCTTCCGCGGTTAAGTGCCGCAACTACTATGAAGACGACGATTGCGCCGACTTAAAAGAGCTTTCCTTGAAAGTTCTCGGCGAAGAATTTGATTTTTCTTCGCTTTTGTCGCACTGTCGTTCGCTTAAACATGACCCTATTGAAAAGTCTGAAAAATATCTTGCCGTAATAGACGAGGTTGACGAAAAAATCAGTAAAAACCGTACCGTTTACGGCATGGGCGCGTGCCACGAGATGTGGGGATTAAAGGCGCGGTTTCTTGCGGAAAAGGGCATCGAATGGCATTCGCCGGCGGTGCTTAATCCGTGTGTGAGGTTTGACTGATATGAATTCGGGGGGTAATGAAAGAAGTATAGTCAGGTTTTCGCGTTGCGGCAACTTCGGTTCGGACGGACCGGAGGACTTTTACGTTTTTACGGAAGAGATCCAGGCAAAGCGGGGAGTATACGTTCTCGACAAGGTGTTTATAAGACCCGTTAAAGTCGAGGTGAAGGGCGTGACCGAAGGGGAAGTTTTGTTGTCTCTCGACGGCAAAACCCATACCTTGAAAAGGGGTCTGACTCTTCTGTCCGAAAGAAAGGGCAGGGAATTCGACGGCGACGGCAAGGCGTTTCTTGCGA
>CAKQSU010000209.1 GCA_934273135.1 uncultured Clostridia bacterium | reverse complement strand
CCTAATGCAATAATATATCTGTCCATAATTATAATAGTATTTTTTTAATCTTTGCGCTTCTTTTAAAAGCTCTTCTTTATCGTTTTTCAGTTTATTTTTCAACACAAGTTCGAAAAGTCTATATTTAAGCCTGCCGACGTTTATACCCTTAACTCCGATGTCGATAAGGTCGTCGCCGCTTATTTTAAGGTCGCTCTGCTTGTAACATTCTCCGTTTTTCAAAATTTCGTTGAACGCGTCGATGCTCATCAGGTGGCAATGCTTGTATTTTTGTATTCCATGCTCGGAATGAGCGTAGCAGTCGGCGGCTTTAACCTTTAGAAGCTCGTTAAACAGTTCCGCGCCGTATTCCGACATAAATTTTTTTATTCTGTACTTATCGTCGTCGAAGCTTTTATCGTGATTTTCGACGAGAATCGTTACTCGGTTTATAAATCTCGTCGGGGCTTTAAGCCTTTTAAGCGTTTCGCGCGTAATCTCCGCGCCCTTCTTCATGTGTCCCGGGAAATGCCCTCGTCCTTCGTCGTCGATATAAAAGGTAAAAGGTTTGCCCGAATCGTGAAGCAAAAGCGCCCACATTACTTCCTCGTTTCCGCCCTTGCCGTTTTCCACCGCCTTTACGGTGTGTTCGTAAACGTTATAGAGGTGAGAAAGACTTTTTTGCTCAAACCCGTCTTCCGCGGCTATTTCGGGCAGAACCTCGAAAATTATTTCTCGCTCGCAAAAAAGAGCTTTCGCCGCGTAAGGCGCGGTCAAAATTTTCGTGAGTTCCGCAAAAATTCTTTCAACGGATACTTTTTGTAAAAGCCCTTTTCTTTCCGACATGGCTTTTTTCGTGTTTTTTTCAATATCGAATCCCGTTTGCGCTTCGAACCTTACCGCGCGCAAAATTCTAAGCGCGTCTTCTTTGAACCGCTCTTCGGACCTGCCCACCGTGCGGATAATTTTGTTTTTGATATCGTCAAGCCCGCCGAAAATGTCTATTAGCCCTTTTTCCGGCGAATACGCCATGGCGTTGATTGTAAAATCTCTGCGCTTCAAATCTTCGTCGAGACTTTTTATGAACGTAACGCCGTCCGGATGACGGGAATCGCTATATTCTTTTTCGGCTCTGAACGTCGTTATTTCGACAAAAGTCCCGTCTTTTATAACGGTCAGCGTTCCGTGTTTTTCTCCCGTTGCGATAACTTTGCAGTCGGCAAAAACACGCTTAACTTCGTCTGTTTTCGCAGATGTAGTCAAGTCGTAATCATGCACCTTCACGCCGGACATTTCGTCGCGGACCGCTCCGCCCACGACGTAAGCTTCATGGCCGTTGTCGTTAAGGCGCGTAAGAAAAAATTTTATCGTTTCGGGTAAAAACATATACTTAATCCGTTGTTTCGTATTTGTTTAATAACTTCAAAAACTCATTTACGGCAAAGGACGCCGATTGTTGTTTGTTCGTAATGACGCCCACCGCTCTCGTCGGAAGTTCGGGTACGGTTTTAATTTCCGTCAGCTGTCCGCTTGCAAGTTCTTTTAAAACGTACTCTCTCGGAACGCACGCGATACCCATTCCTTCAACCGCCATTGCCGTTAAAAGCTCCACGCTCCCAAGCTCTAAGTCGGGTGTGAATTTTATGTTTAAGGTATGCGCAAATTCGTCTATCTTCGTCCTCGTCATTGTCGTCGGGTCGAGCATTAAAAGCGGGTAGTTGCATAAAGCCGATAGCTGTACGGGTCGATAAAAAAGCTCTCTGAACTTGTCGCTTGCAACGAAAACGTCGTGTATTTTGCCCGTTTGCCCGGTAAAAGTAACCGTATTCACCGTAACGGGAAGATTCACAAACCCGATGTCGGCTTTGTCGTCATGCACGGCGTCTATGCACTCTTTGGTCGTTCCGTTGATAAAATAGAGCGAAACGTCGGGGTAATTTTCCTTGAATTCCTTTATATATTTTAAGAGGAAAAAATTGATAACGTTATCGGAAGCCGCGATTCTGACCGAACCCGTGGCAACGTTTTTCATTTCGGTAAACTTTTTTTCCGCTTCGGATAAAAGCTCCATCACGTTTTCTACCACGGCAAACATTTGTTTCCCGCCCGTCTCGGTTAGCTCCATTCCTCGCGAAACCCTGTTAAACAGTGCGCCGCCGAGCTGAGCTTCGAGGCTTTTTATCGCTTGAGAAACAGCCGGTTGCGATATAAAAAGTTCTTCCGCGGCTTTTGTAATGCTTTTGCACTTCGCCACGGTGTAAAATACTTTATACAGTTCGAGATTGACCATTCGTCCGACCTCCCGTTGTTGTCATGATTGTTATTTTCCTACGCAAAATTTCGAGAATATTTCGCTTATTACTTCTTCAACGCACGTTTCGCCGCTGATTTCGCCTAAAGCCGACCAAGCCTTTTCGATATCGACCGTTAAAATGTCGAGCGGCAAAACGCCTAAAACGTCGAGAACGCTGCTTAAATACCCTATCGATTTTTTGATTGCCTGATAATGCCTTTCTTCCGTCAGCGCGTCGCCGCTAAGCGCAAGCTCGTCAAGACCCGCGTTGTCGAATATGAGTTTTTTTAAGTTTTGAATCCCTTCGCCGTTGAGCGCAGAAACGCTTATGTCCGCGCCGTCAAAATCGCTTAAATCTTCTTTGTTCGCCACCGTAATCACGGGAACGCTTTTGGGAAGGGATTTTATAATTTGCTCGTCCTCTTCGGTAATCCCCGTGTTCGAGTCTATTATGAATAAAACGAGGTCCGCTGCGTTCAATGCCGAAAGGCTGCGGCTTACGCCGATTTTTTCCACGGGGTCATCCGTTTCGCGTATGCCGGCGGTATCGAAAAAGTCGAATTTCACTCCGCTGATATCGATAGTGCCTTCCACAACGTCGCGCGTGGTGCCTGCAACGGACGTTACAATCGCTTTATCCTCGTTTAAAAGCGCGTTTAAAACGGAACTTTTCCCGGCGTTCGGCTTGCCCGCGATAACGACTTTCACGCCCGATTTTATCTTCGAGCCGCTTTTATAGGTTTTTTCAATCGCTTCGAGCTTTTCCTTAACCGCAAAAATTCTTTCTCTTATCTCTTCCGTTTCGGACTGTTCTATCC
>CAKQSU010000208.1 GCA_934273135.1 uncultured Clostridia bacterium | reverse complement strand
GAATTACGCCCATTACAAGCGTGTTCGCCATCGTTCTGTTGCCGATCGCTTTCATAAACCAAACAGCAAAACGCATCAAGGACGAGAAGAATCTGCCCACCCAGCCGGGAGCGTATCTTAAATCGGATACGGTTGCGTTTTCGTCGATTATCATTCTGTTTTTCTTGTAGAAAGCGTATTCCGACTGCGGAATGGGTCTGCCGATAAGTTTTTCGAATTCCTCATCCGAAACATGCGTGATTTTGCCCGTGTAGTAAGACGGCAAATCTTCTTTCGTGTATGGATTCGGCGCAGCGGTGCCTTTGACGAAAAGTTCGCCCTTTAAGCGGATATCTTCGACGGACGCGCCGATATAAATCTGATAGGTTCCTTCTTCGATTTCGAACTTATTGGTTTTAACGTTAAAATAACGGAAAGACTTGTCGTCGAACGGAATATGAACTTCCTTCGATTCGCCGGGCTTAAGCGCAACTTTTTTGAAGCCTTTGAGTTCTTTTTTCGGGCGGAAAATTTCGCCGTTTTCCTTACCGATATAAAGCTGAACGGCTTCTTTACCCGCGACTTCGCCGACGTTTTTAACGGTGAGCGTAACGCCCTCGTCGGTTACTTTCAAATCGGAATATTCAAACTTGGTGTAGGAAAGACCGTAGCCGAACGGATAGGAGACCTTTACGCCGGCAGTGTCGTAATACCTATAACCTATATAAAGCCCCTCTCTGTACTCTGCGGTAAGTTTTTCGCCGGGGAAGTACGCCGCCGTCGGGCAAGATTCGTACTTAACGGGGAAGGTTTCGGTCAATTTTCCGCTCGGGTTTACCTTACCGGTAATGATATCGAGCTGAGCGCGCGCGCCGGCTTGACCGCCGAGGCAACCGTAAACGAGCGCGTCCGCACCCTTAGCCCATTCGATTTCGACCGCGCTTCCGCAAGAAAGAACGATAACGACGTTCGGGCAAACGGCTCTTACGGCGCGATACAAAGATATCTGATTTTCGGGGAAGGAAATATGTTCTCTGTCAAGACCTTCCGCTTCGGTAACTTCGTCAAGCCCCAAAAAGAGTATGGCAACGTCGGCTTTTTCCGCGAGCTTGACTGCTTTCTTTTTAAGCCCGTCGTTCTTTTTGCCGTATCTGTCGAAGCCCTTTTCGGTCCCTACGACGTTGAGCGCGTAGTCTTTTATAATTTCGTTCGTTTTATCGAGCTTTGTCGGGTTGACTATGGACGAACCCGCGCCCTGATAACGAGGAGAATCTACGTAATCGCCGATTATTGCGACCTTCGTACCTTCTTTAAGCGGAAGTACGCCGTTGTTTTCCAAAAGAACGACGCTTTCTTCCGCGCACTTCAACGCGAGCGCGTGGTGCGCTTCAACGTCGAATTTACCGGTAGATTCGCCTTTCGTCGTTCTCTCGATAAGCGTAAGCACTCTTTCAACGCACTTATCGACGGCTGCTTCTTCTATTTTGCCTTCTTTTACGGCTTTGACGATTTCGGCTACGCCGTACTTGCAGGACGGCATTTCGAGGTCTCCGCCCGCTTTTATCGATTCCACGCGGTCGTTTGAGCCGCCCCAGTCGGAAATAACCGTGCCGTCAAAGCCCCATTCGTCGCGTAAAATTTCTTGTAACAAGTGATAATTTTCGTGCGCGTAAACGCCGTTTATCTTGTTGTAAGAAGACATTATGGATTCGGTTTTGCCTTCCTTAACAGCCATTTCAAAAGCTTCGAGGTATATTTCTCTGAACGTTCTTTCGTCAAGAACGGAGTCGGAAGACATACGGCGGAGTTCCTGGTTGTTGCACGCAAAGTGCTTAACGCAAGCCGCAGTGCCGTTTTTTTGAATACCCCTTATGTATGCGGAAGCCATTTTGCCCGCTATGTACGGGTCTTCGGAAAAGTATTCGAAGTTTCTTCCGCAACGCGGGTTGCGCTTCATGCAGACGCCCGGTCCCAAAAGAACGTTTGCGCCGAGAGCTTTCGCTTCGTCGCCCAAAGCCTCGCCCATTTCTTCGCCGAGTTCCTCGTTCCAACTGTTCGCCATTGTGGCTGCCGTCGGGAAGCAGGTTGCGGGAATGGACTGGTTAAGCCCGAGATGGTCGGCTGCGGCGGCTTGTTTTCTCAAACCGTGAGGACCGTCCGAAAGGAAAATGCTTTTGATGCCGAGGGCGTCGAAGTCGAGCGTTTGCCAGAAGTCTTTACCCGTAAGTATCGCTGCTTTTTCCTGAAGCGTCATTTTACCGATAGTTTCTTTTATATTCATATTCTCACCGCGAGCGCATACGCGCTCATTTTTTTTATGCACGTCAATAATAGCACAAAAAAATTTATTTGTAAACACTTATTGCACAAATTGACGGTTTTACGACGTAATCGGTAAAATTTTTTTGAAAAAGTTTAAAATTATAACCGAAAATAAACAAATACGAGCAAAAAACGCTATTACCGAAATAAGTATTGACAAAGCGAAACAAAAGTGATAAACTAAAAGAAAAAAAGGAAAACCTTTAAATATGAAATATGATTTTTTGATAGTGGGAAGCGGACTTTTCGGCGCGACGGTCGCACATGAGATGACAAAAAAGGGCAAACGTTGCCTCGTCATAGACAAAAGAAAAAACATCGGCGGCAACGTTTACACGGAAGAAGTCGAGGGTATAAACGTTCACCGCTACGGCGCGCATATCTTCCACACTTCCGACGAAAAGGTCTGGAAGTACGTCAACGACCTCGTTCCTTTCAATGACTTTATCAATTCGCCGATCGCCGACTACCACGGGGAAAGATACCACCTCCCGTTCAACATGAACACTTTCACGGAGCTTTGGAAGGACGTTAAAACACCCGAACAGGCAAAGGCGAGGATTGCCGAACAAGTAGAAAAATCGGGCATAAAAGACCCGAAAAACCTTGAAGAAAAGGCAATAACGCTTGTCGGCACGGATATTTACGAAAAGCTTGTTAAGGGTTACACCGAAAAGCAATGGGGCAGACCTTGCTCCGCGCTTCCGGCGTTCATTATAACACGCCTCCCGTTGCGTTTTACGTTTAACAACAATTACTTCAACGACATATACCAGGGTATTCCTATCGGCGGATACACTAA
>CAKQSU010000207.1 GCA_934273135.1 uncultured Clostridia bacterium | reverse complement strand
CCCGTATCCTTTGCGGCTTTTTCCTCGCCGTAAGCTTTGATTTTAACGGGTAATTCTTTGATTTTTCCGTTTGCGACGTCCTCTTCGGTATAGCCGAAAAGCTTCAGAAGCTTCTCGGTCGCATCATAGCTTTCGGGATGAACGCCCGTGTTGTCGAGGACGTTTTTGCCGTCCGCGATACGCAAGAATCCCGCGCACTGTTCAAAGGCCTTTTCGCCGAGCTTACTAACCTTTAAGAGTTCTTTTCTCGTCTTGAATTTGCCGTTATCCTCTCTATACTTTACGATGTTTTTGACAATTGCGGCGTTAAGCCCCGAAACGTAAGAAAGGAGGGAAGCCGAAGCCGTGTTTAAGTTGACGCCGACTTTGTTTACGCAATCTTCGAGAACGCCTTTTAAAACTTCGTCAAGCCGTTTTTCGGGCATGTCGTGCTGGTACTGACCTACGCCTATCGACTTGGGGTCGATTTTTATAAGCTCCGCAAGCGGGTCTTGCAAACGCCTTGCGATGGACACGGCGGAACGCTCGGAAACGTCGTAATCGGGGAATTCTTCCGCGCCGAGTTTGGATGCGGAATAAACGGACGCGCCCGCTTCGCTCACGACTATATAGCTTACTTTATGGTCTAATCTCGCGTCTTTTATAAGCTCGGAAACGAAAATTTCCGACTCCTTGGAAGCCGTGCCGTTACCGATGGAGATAACGTCCACTTTATGCTTGTTTATGAGTTCGATGAGCTTTGTTTTAGCCTCTTCGACTTTGGACTGAGGGGGCGTCGGGTAAACGACGGTTTTGTCGAGAACTTTACCCGTTTCGTCAACGACGGCTATCTTGCAGCCGGTGCGGTATGCGGGGTCGAAGCCCATTGTTACTTTGTCCTTGACGGGCGGTTGCATTAAAAGCGGCTCTAAGTTGACTTCGAACATTTTTATGGCTTGCTCGTCGGCGATATCGGTTAAGTACGAACGGATTTCACGCTCGATGGACGGGTAAATCAAGCGTTCGTAAGCGTCGTCGCAAGCTTCCTTTACGGCTTGGGTCGTCACCGAGCCTTCTTTAACGTACGGCGCGGCGCAAACGCGTTGAGCAAACTCCTTGTCAAGCGATACTTTTACCTTTAAATATCCTTCCTTTTCGCCGCGGTTCAAGGCTAAAACCCTGTGGCTTTTTATCTCGGAAACGGGTTCCGCATAGTCGGCGTAAGTTTCGTACGTCTTTGCGCCTTCGTCCTCGGTCTTTGCCATTTTGGAAGAAATTTCGCCGTTGCGAAGAAATATTCTGCGAAGTTTTTTTCTGAGTTCCGCGTCGTCGCTTACGCGCTCTGCGATGATGTCCTTTGCGCCGGCGATAGCTTCGGCAACCGTTTTTACTTCCTTTTCCTCGTCCACGTACGGCGCGGCTAAGTCTTCGACAGTACCCGTTTTTTCTTCCTGCGCGAGAATAATATCGGCAAGCGGAGAAAGACCTTTCGCTATCGCGACGGTCGCCCTCGTTTTCTTTTTCTGTTTGTAAGGTCTATAAATATCTTCGACCTCGGTAAGCGTTTCGGCGGCGGAGAGAGCGGCGACTATCTCGTCGGTCAATTTGCCCTGTTCCTCTATCGCGGCTTTAACGTCTTCCTTTCTCTTTTCAAGGTTCCTAAGATACGTCAGTCTGTCGGCGAATTCGCGTAAAAGCTGGTCGTCGATGTGTCCCGTCATTTCTTTGCGATACCGCGCGATGAAAGGTATAGTGTTGCCTTCGTCGAGAAGTTCGACGACGTTCTTTGCGTGTGTCGGGTTGAGTTTAAACTCTTCCGTCACTCTCTGTAAAATGTCCATATTTTCCTCTTTTTAAAATTATAATATCTCGGGCTATAATGCGATTATCGCCCGTTATTTACTCAAAATAAATTTCCGCGGAATCGCTTTTCAAAACGTGAATTTCGCTCTTTTTTCCGCCGGCAAGCATTGCCTTTAAGGACCTGGAAAATTTGAGTTTTACGTCCGCGTTTTCCCTCGAAGCGGCAACTACGACCGACTTATTGTTAAGCTTTCTTTCGAAAATCACAATCTTTTCGTCGGTGTGAATAAAGCGGAAAGTCCCCGCCGTAAAGACTTGGTTTTTGCGGATTTCGCCTAACTTTCGGAAAAACTCCAAAAGCTCGTTATCCTCCTTGCCCCACGGATAGCAAAGGCGGTTATACGGGTCCAAATCTCCGAAAACGCCCGCTTCGTCGCCGTAGTACAAGGACGGCGTACCGTAGACGGTATAGACTAAAACGTAAGCGATTTTAGCAAGATTTTTGCCCTTTTCGTACTCTTCGTCGTCAAGTTTTTCTTCTCTCATCAAATCCTTGTCGACAATAACGCGACTTCTGCCTAAAACGGTTATTATGCGCGAAGTGTCGTGAGTGGACAAAACGTTCATCAAAACGTCGAGAGAAGATTTGGGGTAATTGTTTATCTGTTCGCGCGCGACCTTGACAAAAGAAGAGGAGTCCGAATGAAGCAAAAAGTCGATAACGGCGTTTTTGAGCGGATAATTCATTACGGAATCAAGCTCTTCGCCCAAAAAATATTTTCGCCTTACGCCGTAAGCGATTTTGTTTGTGGCGTCCTCCCACACCTCGCCTATCACGGCTCCGTCCTCGTCCGCTTCTTTTACCGTTTTTCTGATATCCTTAACGAACTCGTCGGGGATTTCGTCCACCACGTCGAGCCGTACGCCCGAAAAGCCGAGGCGCATATACTTGGGGATAACTTCTTTCAAAACGAATTTGCGAAAAGAAGAATAAGGATTGAGCTTAGGCAGGCATTTAAAGCCCCACCAGCACTCGTAATCGTCGGGGTAATTATCGAAGTAATACCAGCCGAGATACGGGCTTAAAGGGGAATTGTACGCCCCGCAGGATGGATACGTTCCGTACTTGTTGAAGTACGCGCTGTCCGCGCCCGTGTGGTTGTAAACGCCGTCGAAAATTGCTTTTATGCCCGCTTTTTTAAGCTCCGAAAGCATCGTTTTCAGCTCTTCTTCCGTGCCGAGCTGCATGTCGGGCGTTAAGTAATCGCCCGTGTCGTAACGATGCGAAGAGTACGCTTCCGCAATGGGGTTTAAGTAAACGGCGGTAACCC
>CAKQSU010000206.1 GCA_934273135.1 uncultured Clostridia bacterium | reverse complement strand
ATATGACGCCGTTGTCCTGAAAGCGGACTTCCGTTTTCCTCGGGTGAACGTTTACGTCGACAACTTCGGGGTCTACGCTCAGCTTTAAGATATAAAACGGATACTGCCGCTTCATAAGATACGGCGCGTAAGCATTCTGCGCTGCGGAAGCGATGGTCTGGTCCGTCACCCACCTGCCGTTTACGATAGCGGTCTGGTACGTTCTGTTGCCCTTATAATAATTTACGTTTCCTAAGAAGCCTTCAAGCAAAATTCCGTTCTTATCGTAGCTTATCTCATAGCAATTATCCAACGCCTCAACGCCGTAAACAGCGCGAACCGCATCCTTTAAGCCGTCCCCGAAAGATTCGAGTTCGAGCTTATCGTCTATATAATACTTTACCGCTACGGTCGAATTTGCAAGAATAAGCCGAGCAATAAGATTTGTCACTTCGCTTTCTTCGCTTCTTGCCGTCTTTAAGAATTTAAGCCTTGCGGGCGTGTTGAAAAACAGCTTTGAAACGGTAACGGCGGTGCCTTCCATGCAAGGAGACTCCGTAAGCTCCGACAATTCCCCCGCCGAAGAAGTAAGGGTATATCCGATTTCTTCATCGATTGTCTTAGAGGCTATTCTTGTTTCCGAAACGGAAGCGATACTCGCAAGAGCCTCGCCTCTGAAACCGAGGGTTTTTATATTGAGAAGATCGTCGGCTTCGATAATTTTACTCGTGGCGTGAGCCATAAACGCAAGCGGTAAATCTTCCTTTTCGATGCCGCATCCGTCGTCCTGAACAAAAATTTCGTCAAGTCCGCCGTTCGCTATCGCTACGGTTATGGTAGACGCGCCCGCGTCAACCGCGTTTTCGAAAAGCTCCTTTACGACGGAAGCGGGGCGTTCGACCACTTCGCCGGCGGCTATCTGATTATATACCTGTCTTGAAAGAATGTTTATAGGTTTAGGTCTGTTCATTTTCTTTTTCCTTCAGATAAGATAAAATTTCCAATGCCTTCATAGGCGTAAGATTGTTTATGTCGAGGTCTTTTATATACTCGTCCGCATACGAGCGCGAAATCGTTTCGGGTTCTTCGACTTCGGGAAGATTTCCGCAGGCAACGTCGCGTTTTTCAAGCGAACGAAGTATTGTTTTTGCGCGCTTTGTAATACTTTCCTGTATGCCGGCAAGCGAAGCCACCTCTATTCCGAAGCTTTTGTTTGCGCTGCCGCGCGCAATCTTCCTTAAAAACACAATGCCGCCGTTAAGTTCTCTGACGGTTATCTTATAGTTTTTAACGCCGTCTACAACGCCCTCAAGTTCCGAAAGTTCATGATAATGCGTTGCGAAAAGAGTTTTTGCGCGAGTTATTTTCGCTATATGCTCGACTACCGCCCACGCAATCGAAAGCCCGTCGTAAGTAGAAGTGCCTCTTCCGACTTCATCCATGACAAGCAAACTGTTTTTGGTCGCATTGTTTAAAATATTCGCGACTTCCGCCATTTCCACCATAAACGTGGATTGACCGAAAACGAGATTGTCGCTCGCCCCGACCCTTGTAAAAATTCTGTCCGTTATCGGTATGGAAGCAGAGCGCGCGGGAACAAACGAACCGCAGTGCGCAAGCACGGTTATGAGAGCGATTTGCCGCATATACGTACTTTTGCCTGCCATGTTCGGTCCCGTGATAATCAACATTCTGTTTTCTTCGTTATCTAAAAGCGCGTCGTTGGGAATAAACGATTCCTTTCCCGCCTGTTCTATAACAGGGTGTCTTCCGCCGACTATATCGAGCGCAAGACCGCTTTCGATTATCTCGGGGCGTGAATAGTTATATTTTTTTGCGACGAGCGCAAACGAACAAAGCACGTCTAAAAGCGAAAACGCTTTAGCCGCAACAAGCAATTTTTGTATATTTTCCGATAAAACGACTTTTAGTTTATTGTATATTTCGTTTTCGATTCTGACTGCGTTTTCGTCGGAAGTAAGGTATTTTTCTTCAAAATCTTTAAGTTCGGGAGTAGTGTAACGTTCGGCGTTTACGAGCGTCTGTTTGCGCACGTAACTATACGGCACTTGCTCGACAAAGGATTTGCTGACTTCGATATA
Source organism: uncultured Clostridia bacterium (assembly GCA_934273135.1). GTDB lineage: Bacteria > Bacillota > Clostridia > Christensenellales > Borkfalkiaceae > UBA4636. The sequence goes on along the minus strand of CAKQSU010000206.1, from coordinate 1,047 downwards.
AAACCCGAAAACCTTGTTAAAGCTGATTTTCAACGTTCTTATTCCGGTAGCCTCGCGCTCGCGCGCTTCCATGTCCTCTATTATCTTTTTCGCATTATCGCGAACGTTCCGATACTCGTCGAGCTGTTTATCGAACCCCGCGCGAATAAATCCGCCCTCTTTTGTAGAAACGGGAGGATTGTCGGTTATGATTTTATCGATAACCCTCGCAAGCTCGGTAAAATCGCCGAGGTCTTGCGTTATGTCGTTTAAAACTTTCGCTTTCATCCCGGAAAGCCTGAATTTTATCGACGGAATTGCTTCGAGCGTCGTTTGAATGTTCTTGCAATCTCTCGGAGTTACGATATTGTTAGAAACTCTGCCGACAAGCCTTTCAAGGTCCTTTACGCCTTTCAAAGTGTCGATTATGCCCTCTCTTCCGCGACTGTCGTTAAACAAGTCGGTAACGCCGTCAAGGCGGTAATTTATAGCGTCCTTATCTTTGAGCGGAGAAGTCAATATCGTGCGCATTTCACGCGCGCCGCCCGCGGTCTTTGTTCTGTCGACAGCCCACAAAAGCGTTCCGTAAACCTTTCCGTCACGCATGGACGAAACAATTTCGAGGTTTCGCCGCGCAACGTTGTCTAAAATAAGGTACTCGCATTCGTCGTAATAGGAAAGCTTTGTAATGTTTTTAAGCGCGTGGCGTTGCGTTTCGTTGAGATAATCTATAAGCGCGCCCGCCGCGCAGACAGAAGCAAGCTTGCCCTCCGGCAAATATGCGTCGAGATTTAAAACATTGAATTTTTCAAGTAAAGTCTTTAAGGCGTTGCGGTATGAAAAATGACTGTCCGCATAGGGAGAAATACGTTTAAAGGAAGTTTTTACGGGGTCGGGAAAAGCGTTGAAGTGCGAAAAAGCCTTGCCGTTAAGCACGATTTCCGCAGGGTCTATACGGTAAAATGCGTTTAAAACGTCTTTATCGGCGACTTCTTGCACAAAAAAGTCACCCGTGGTAATGTCCGCCCAAGCGATTGCAGTGCCTTCCGGCGTTACCGAGTAGGACGC
>CAKQSU010000205.1 GCA_934273135.1 uncultured Clostridia bacterium | reverse complement strand
ACGGCTCTTGTTTTTACCGCCGGCTCGATTATGAACACGAACGCCGCGGCTGTAAGCAACTTTTTGAACGCTAAAACGCAAATAGTCGTGGAGGACGAAGAGGCGGAAGATATCGACAACGTTTATTATAAAACGGACTATTCTTCCGTTGAAGAAGAACGCAAAAACGCCGAAAAGCTTTGCCGCGAGGTCGTTTCCGAAGGCGCGGTGCTTTTAAAAAACGAGGAAAACGCCTTACCTTTGCAAAGCGGCGCGACGGTTTCTCTTTTCGGCGCGGGTTGCGCGGAAATAGCCGTCGGAGGGGGTGGTTCGAGCATGACAAGCGCTTCTTACGTCAATTTGAAGAGCGCGCTCGAAACAGCCGGGCTTAAAATAAACACGGCGTTATACGATTGGTATTCCGCCAACGTGGGTTCGGGCAAAACCTACGGAAGAAAGGTCGGTAGCGGCGTCGGGGCAAAGCCGAGTATCGGCGAGGCGCCGTGGTCGGTTTTACCTTCCGCTAAATCGAATAAAAGCGACGTTGCGTTGTTCGTACTTACGCGTATCGGCAGTGAAGACGCCGACTCCGTAATAACGGGCGGCGATAAGTCGGATATGACTAACGGGAATTATTTGCTTCTTTCCCCGCAGGAAATAACCGTTTTAAAGGGCATAAAAGAAGAAAAATCCAAGGGTAACGTTAAAAAAATCGTCGTCCTTATGAACACTTCCAATCAGGTTCAATGCGATTTTATCGAAAACAACGATTACGGAATAGACGCTGTTTTGTGGTGCGGAACGCTCGGTTCTACGGGTTCTCTTGCCGTCGGCGATATCCTTGCCGGGAAAGTCAATCCGAGCGGCAGGCTTTCGGATACTTTCTGGAACGCGCATTACTTAAACCCCGTTTACGCGAACTTCGGTTACATTAACCCCGTCGATTCGTCGCTCGGTTTCACTTCATACGTTTTTAACGGAACAACGTCATCGGGCGCAAACCCGATAAACCTCGATATTTATAAATACGGGAAACAATTTTTTGTTTCTTACGTAGTTTATCAGGAGGGCATATACAACGGTTATCGCTATACGGAAACGAGGTACGAAGATAAAATAACGAAAAGAGAAAACGTAGGCGAGTTCGATTATAACGCCGCCGTTGCGTATCCTTTCGGATACGGGCTTTCCTACACGAGTTTTTCTTATTCCGATTTTAAGGCGACTTACGACGCAAAGACCGATGAATACGAAGTAACTTTAAAGGTTAAAAACACGGGTAAAACCGAAGGTAAGGAAACGGTTCAGGTTTATTTGCAAAAGCCATACACCGCATACGACGAACGCAACGGAATTGAAAAATCAAGCGTCGAGCTTACGGGTTTCGCGAAAACCTCGTTATTAAAGCCGAACGGCGAAGAAAACGTAACTATAAAAGTCGATAAGGAGTTTTTTGCTTCATACGACGCTAACGGAGCAAAGACGTATATTCTCGACGCGGGCGATTATTATCTTACGGCGGCAAAGAACGCGCATGACGCCATCAACAATATTCTTGCCGCAAAAGGAAAAACGACTGCCGACGGTATGGACGAAAAAGGCGAAGCGTCGCTCGTTAAAAAGTTCGAACTTTCTTTCGGAAGCGACGAAATAGACGCAAAAACGTATTCCGTAACGGACGATCCGGTAAAATCCGGATATAAGAGCGAGCCTACTAACATAACGAACAAATTCGACGAAGCGGACATAAACAGATATTCGCAAAAGGGCGAGAATTCCGTAAAGTACGTTTCGAGAAAAGATTGGAGCGGCACCGTAAAATTCGGCTTTAATAAAAATTACGAATATCTCGGAAATCATTCCGTAATCACGCTCAATGCCGGAATGGAAAAAGATCTTCTCGAAACGGACGCCGTAAAAATTGAAAAGGACGACACGCCTTACCCGACTTTCGGTTCGACAAAAACCTCGTATACTCTGATTGACATGAGATACGACGATGAAGGAAAAGAGCTTTCTTATTCCGATAAAAAGTGGGATGATTTGCTTGACCAACTCAGTTGGCAAGATTACGTAGACTTGCTTTCTTGCGGAGAAAGAATGACGGTTGCTATCGCTTCGATATCAAAGCCCGCTACCATCGACCACAACGGCGCAATCGGAGTAAATCAAAGATATAACGTAGCTTCGGGCGTGAACAGAGGTTTTGCCGTGACTAACGGCGACGAAAAGATGGATTCAAGCCCGGCGGCTTATCCTTGCAACGCCATCGTTGCTTCTACCTTTAACGCCGAACTTATCGAAACCTACGGCGAAGCCTGGGGCGAAGACGCACTTTGGGCAGGCTATTCCGGGCTTTACGGACCGGGCATAAACATGCACAGAGGCTCGTACGGCGGCAGATCTTTTGAATATTATTCCGAAGACGCGTTTTTATCGGGTAAAATCTGCGCTCGTTTGTGCAAAGGCATTGAAAGCAAAGGGATTTACGTATATTTAAAGCACGCCGTCTTAAACGACCAGGAAACGGGCAGAAGAACGATTGCCACATGGGCAAACGAGCAAACTATCCGTGAAAATTATTTAAGAGCTTTCGAAATCGCAATAGAGGAAGGCGGAGCGAGAAACGTTATGACGGGGCTTAATAAAATAGGTCCTACGTTCACAGGAATGTCCACCCTTTGCAACGAAGTTTTACGTGAAGAGTTCGGTATGCGCGGTTTTGTCGTAACCGACTATATCAACAACAATAAAGCCGTTGTCATGCCCGCTTCGAATATCGCGGGGAACGATTTGCCGGACAGAGATTTTTCAAAACAAAACGTATACAAGGGGTATGAGCCGGGCAACGGTTACGGCAACCTTGCAAATTCCATGAGGGATTGCGTTCACAGAATACTTTACACGGTAGCGCACAGCGCGGCTATGAACGGAATATCATCCTCTACGAGAATTATCCCCTTAACGCCTAATTGGATTTATCTGTTGTCGTTTGCAAAAGTGATGTGTTTCAGCTTGTTTGTCTTTTCGTTATTGATGCTCGGTTCCGTATACTTTTTCCCATTCGTACCAGAAAAAATATCGGCGATTATAAAGGGAAAAGATAAGGGAAACGGCGACGGCGGCAACGGCGGAACAGGTTCTGAACCCGATTCCGAGC
>CAKQSU010000204.1 GCA_934273135.1 uncultured Clostridia bacterium | reverse complement strand
CCTTACGCTCGAATGCACTTACAGTTCTTACGGACCGTATCTCACCGCTTTCGGCGACGCAAGCGACAAAGACGGTAAAAAGATGTTAAGACAAGACTACGCGACGAGTACTTACCTTTATATCTACACGTCTGTTGAAAAAGACTTTGCAACATCCTATATTAAGACCGTCGAATATAAAGGCAAAACGCTTACTTCGAGCGGAGTCGGGATAGGCTCCATGTCGGTAACGGACGGCGCGATAATTTATATCGGCACGATTAAGTATTAAGGCGTGAAAAATCTTTGTAAAAACAAACGGGCGAGCGTAGCGACGAGGCTTGCCGTATTAGGCGTTTTAACGGCTCTTTTAGAGGCGGTGAAGTGGGCGTTGAACGTTTTGCCGAACGTTGAGCTTGTAACGCTTTTCTGCGCCCTATACGGCTTCTGCTTCGGTCCCGTAAGCGTTGTGTCGGTAGGATTGTTCGTCGTGATAGAAACGCTGTGGTGGGGCGTACACACCTGGGTGCTGGAATACTTTATTCACTTTCCGCTCATCTGCCTTACCTTTGCGCTGTTTAAAAAGCTCGGAATAAACAAGCTTTGGGTTTTTGTGGGCTTTGCCGTGATTATAACCGTGGCTTTCGGCTTCTTTACGTCGTTTGTGGACGTCGTTATACCCGTCGGGTTTTACGATTTTTCACGCCGCTACGTCGTGTACTATATGCGCGGAATTTGGTTTTACGTCGTGCATGTAGCTTGTAACTTCGTGGTGTTTATCGTTCTGTTCCGCCCGCTCGAAATGCTTTTTACGAGGCTAAAAGAGGCAATAAGATTTTAGCAAAGAAAAACGAAACAAAAAATAGCCGCAGGCATTTCTGAAAACGGATTGCTTGCGGCGTTTTACTTTGCTTTTTATATTAGTGCTTTTTATCTTATTCTGTCGGTTATTTTGAGTACGTCCTTGGGCTTGCCGACGACGATTATGTGGTCGTTTTCCTTAAAAGAATAGTCTGCGGCGGGGGAAACGGTCATTTTATCTCCCGTTTTTACGGCGATAATGTTGAGCTTGTACTTTTTGCGAACGTCTATGCTTATAATGCTCGAACCTACCCAGTATGAAAGCACGGGGATTTCGAATATGCCGTACTCGTCGGAAAGTTCGAGATAGTCGAACACGTTGGACGCGCTGTACTTGACGGCAAGGCTTTGCGCCATGTCGCGTTCCGGGAAGATAATCTCGTCTGCGCCTATGGTGGTTAAGATATTCGCCTGAATGTCTTGCGACGCTTTCGCGATTATTTTTTTCGCGCCGTGCTTCTTTAAAAGAATCGTCGTGACAAGTGACGATTCGAAGTTAGTGCCTATGGTGACAAAAACTACGTCGAAGCTCTTAACGTCGAGAGATTTTAAAACGTTTTCGTTTGTGGTGTCGCCGATATGACAGTCGGGAAACTTAGGCGCGAGCGCTTCTATTATCTCTTCGCGTTCGTCCACGATCATAACTTCGTTGCCGAGGTCCAAAAGCGCGGAGGCGAGGTTTCTGCCGAGTCTGCCCATACCGATTACAAGAATAGATTTCATATTTTTATCTCCTATACAAAATAAGGGGGGAGTTGCATTATAAAGAATGATTTAGCGTTTTACGCGCTTAGCCGATGACGACGTTTTCGGACGGTCTTGTCGTTTCCTGATTTTTGTTTGCGCCGGCAAACGTCAACAAAAACGTTAAGCCGCCGATTCTGCCGACGAACATTAAGAATATGAGAATGTATTTCGACGCCGTAGCAAGGCTTGCCGTTATGCCCATAGAGCTGCCCACGGTCGCTATCGCGGAAGCCACTTCGAAGAATACCGATTTGGTGCTTACGCCGGGCGTGTTGTAGTCGATTCCGCAAATAGCCGTCGTCGCCAATACCGCCGTTATAACGTAAATTATCGCTATGCAGTGGGCGTTTTTGACGTTTTCGTCCGAGATTTTGCGCTTAAAAACGGTAACTACGCCGTTCTTTTTGAATGCGGTAAGTACGGAAATCAGCAAAACCGCGAAAGTCGTGGTTTTCATACCGCCTGCGGTTGAACCCGCCGAGCCGCCGATCAACATCAAAAAGTCGGATAATATGATAGAACCATCGGACAAACTTCCTTGCGGAACGGAATAAAAGCCCGCCGTGCGCAAGGTGGTAGCCTGAAAGAAGCTGTTTAAAATTCCTTCTCCGACGCTCATATTTCCTATCGTCGCCGCGTTTCTGAATTCAAGCCCGTAAAACGCGCCCGTTCCGAGAGTTAGCAAAAAGAACGTTACGGTGAGGGAAATTTTAGAGTGGAGCGAGAAGTAGTGAAAACGCAGTTTGTGCTTTGCGAAATCGTCCCACACGATAAAGCCTATGCCGCCCGTGATTATAAGAAAAGCTATCGTAAGCATTACGAGCGGGTCGCGGTTAAAGCCGACGAGAGAGCCGACTTCGGGACCGGAAAGATCGAACCCGGCGTTACAAAAGGCGGATACGCTGTGGAAAACTGAATACCATATTCCTTTGATAATTCCGACAAAGCCGTCTGCCGCATATTTAGGCACGAATCTTACGCCGAGGACTGCCGCGCCTAAAAACTCAAAAAAGAACGTTCCTTTGAGTATGCGTTTAAGCTGATCGTAAATGCTTTGATAGGACAGCGCGCCCGAAGCCTGCATCGCAAGCGCGCGGCTATGAAGACTTGCGTTCTTCGAAAGGATAATCGAGAACAACGAAAAAATAGTCATTACTCCGAGCCCGCCTATCTGTATAAGACAGATGATGACTACATGCCCGAAGGTAGACCAGTGGGTGAGCGTGTCCTTAACGGTAAGCCCCGTAACGCAAGTCGCGCTTGTGGCGGTAAAAAGACAAGAGGTAAAATCCGTCCATTGCCCCGTCCTTGACGATATCGGGAGCGTTAAAAGCCCCGCGCCTATGAGGATTGCGAGCAAGAAGCTTATGACGATTATCTTCGTATAGCCGATATGAAACTTCCTATGAGTTTTTTTGATTGTCGTTCTTCGCATCATATCGATAATATTTTACTACAACCTTTTATAAAAAGCAAGGCTTTTTTATCTGCAAACGGAAAGGACTACGAATTTTAAGTATGCGGATTCGTCCGCGCCGAGTAAAACGGGGTGATCGG
>CAKQSU010000203.1 GCA_934273135.1 uncultured Clostridia bacterium | reverse complement strand
GAGCTTGCTTCCGGCGGTAAGGTCCTCGGTAACTGGGGCAAGCCCGGCAACAAGATCGTATGGAGCTTAGAATTCGGGAAAGCAACGATTGCGCCTATCGTTTTAAGAATGGCGCCCTGCTCGCCCGCGGCAAACTTCTCGAACGTAATCAAGCTGACGGTAAACGACAAGGTAGTCGCTTTGCTCAACGATTCTTTACCCGGATTGGTAGGACAAGGTTGGTATGATTTCAAGGAGTTCGAAACCGAGCCTGTAGAATTCTCGCAAGGCAAAGTAACCATCGTTATGGAAATGCTTCAAGTATACTATGTCAATGTTGACTGCCTAGTTCTCGGTATCCCCGCGGACGTTTCCGTCAAAGTCAGCGAAGACGCGGTTAAGCCCGAGATTTCCGAAATAAAGGTAGTATCTACCGAACTCGTTGCCGGAAAGGAAATAGAATTTTCTTACACGGCGAAAGACAACGTTACCGCGGAAGACAAGTTGGTTAAGGTAGAAAAAGTTTACCTCAACTATAACAAAGACGGTCAGGAAGAAGTCGCTTGCAACAGCGGTAAGTTTACGCCGACAAAAGCAGGCAGATACACCATAGTCGTCACGGTAACGGACGAGGCGGGCAACACGGAGACGAGAACGAGATCTCTTACCGTAGAAGAGTCCGGCACACCCTCTAACCCCGGCAGCGGTAATAGCGGAACGGGTTCGAACAGCGGCTCGTCAAGCGGCTCCGGCAAGAAAGGCTCCTGCATAGGTTCGATCGATATGGGTTACGTTTTGTTCCCGATCGCGCTTGCATTGCTTTCGCTTGTTATAATCAAAAAAAGAAAAACAGGAGACCGTTAACGGCGCGTAAATAAGGCGAAAAGGCAACGGTTTGGGTTACCGTTGCCTTTTTTAAAAAAAAGACATAAAATCCGATTATATATAATGAGGAAAAATATGAGAAAAAACTTTAAAATATTATTGTTTTGTTTAATGTTTGCCGTGACGATTTTTGCGGGAATTGTACCCGCAAAAGTAAACGCGGAGCATACGCACTCCTTTTCGGGGGGCAGGTGCGCTTGCGGCACGTATAGATTTGAAGCGGAGGACACCGATTATAATTCGACCATCAAAAGTACCGACGCGAGCGGCGCGGGCGAAATCGTCGAAGAAACGGAACTTGCTTCCGGCGGAAAGCTCGTCGGCAATTGGGGCGAAGCCGGGAACAAAATCGTTTGGGTTGTCAACTTCAATCAGGCAACGACCGCAACTTTGACGTTGCATTTTGCGCCCTGCTCGCCCGCCGCAAACTTTTCCGAGGTGATAAAGTTTACGGTAAACGACGAGATAGTCGAGCTTGTAAACGACAGTATTCCCGCGCTCGTCGGGACATCGTGGTACGACTTTAAGCCTTATGAAACAAAGCCCGTAAACTTCCCCGCGGGGAACGTTAAAATCGTGTTGGAGATGAAGGTCAGCGGATATTTTTCCAACGTGGACTGTATCGACGTCAACGTTTCCGATTCGGTAACTTTGAAGTTGGCGGAAGACAGCACGGAACCCGTTATCTCGTCGATTACGATAACTTCCGACAAATGCGTCGTGGGCAAACCCGTCGAATACGAGTATTCCGCGACGGATAACGTTACGCCGAACGATAAGCTCGTCATAACGGAAAAAGTTTACTTAAATTACAAGAGAACGGACGAGGAAGAAGTGAAAGGCTCCGCCGGGCAGTTTACGCCGACAAAAGCGGGAAGGTACACGATAGTCGTAACCGCTGTCGACGAGGCTGGAAACAAGCAAACCGCAACGAGAGCCGTCAACGTCGAAAACGAAGAGGACAATCCGGGCGGCGGAACGAGCGGTTCGACGTCGGGCGACGGACAAAGTCAAGGCGGCGGTACAAGCGGCGGCAACGACGGAAAGAAAAAAGGGTTTTTCGAAGCGATAGGCAATTGGGAACCCGTGAGCGGTTGGCCGCTGAAAGTTTTCGCCTGGAACATTATATGGATTCCTTTCTTAATCGTGGCGGGAGTAGCCGGCATTGCGTACTTTTTGTACGTTTGGGTTTTCGGCAGATTCAAAATGACGGACGACGAGAAAAAGTACGTTGACGAAAACTCTAAAAGCATTAAGAAAATGGACAGGAAAGCGCGCAAGCAAGAGCTGAAAGAAAAACCCACGCCCGTAAAAAGAATGGTCGGCTGGAACAATCTCGGCAGAAAGCTTTCTATCATAATCGTTTCGGTCGTTCTTGTGATTTCGATGATAGCAACGCCCGTTTTAAAGACGACGATGCCGTACATTAAAGAAGCGTTGTTCCCGACGAACACCTTAAAGCCCGACAGCAAAGCGGCAAAACTCGCTATCGGCGCGGCAAAGGAAAACGTTGTGGAAATAGAATCGGAAGGCATTGTCCTTTTAAAGAACGACGAGGAGGACGGCAAAAAGGTTTTGCCGCTCGATTCCGAGTCGGACAAGGACAAAAAAATCAACATTTTCGGCTCCACGGCGTTCGGTATGCTTTACGGGGGCGGCGGCTCGGGCGTATTCGTAACCAATGCGACGTCTTACGGCAACGAGCTTTATCACACGCGCTTAGAGGACGCGCTCGAAGCGGAAGGATTCGAATACAACAGAAATATCTATAACTTAGTCGCAAACTACTATCAAAGCGGAACGTATAAAATTACCGAAACGAGCTACACCATTCAGTGCCAGAACAACGTTTTCGGAGCAAACACGCTTGACGATAAAGGGAACATACTCATCGAACAAACGAGATTCCCGTACGATAACGAACCGGAAGTTGCCGCGTATCAAAAGACGTATAACGGTCTTGACGGCAAAACCTTGCTCGAAGAAGCAAAAGAATATTCCGATATAGCCGTGTACGCCGTGGCGCGCGCAGGCTCGGAGGACGGCGATTTGAAAAAGACCGATACGCAGTTGACGAGTAGAGAAGTCGCCATGATAAACTTCTTGAAAGAAAACTTCAAAAGGGTAATCGTCCTTATCAACTCCTCCAACACTATGGAGCTCGGACTATTAGACGACGAGGGCGTCGACGCGATTCTTTGGGTAGGTCACCCGGGCTTGACGGGCAACAAAGCCGTTGCCGGAGTTATTTCCGGAAGAATCAATCCGTCCGGAAAGCTTGTGGATACCTGGTGCTACAA
>CAKQSU010000202.1 GCA_934273135.1 uncultured Clostridia bacterium | reverse complement strand
GTAAGTCCCGTGCAACCATTAAATGCCTCTTCACCTATGCTCGTTACACTATCCGGAATTGTCACGCTTGTCAGCCCTATGCGACCACAGAATGCCGAATCGCTTATGCTTTTTACACTGTTCGGAATAATAAGTTCACCTTCCACCTTTTTTCCACCGATATAAAGAGTCATTGAACTTGACATTATATTTCTAAGTCCGCTTATTCCACACCAGCTTGCGATGTCACCTGCATAATATATGCTTGTAAGCCCTGCGCAACCACTGAACGCAGAATTCTCTATGCTTGTCACACTGTCGGGAATAGTCACACTGTTTAATTTTGAGCAGTTAGAAAAAGCACTGTTACCAATTCCGGAAACATCAATTCCGTTTATTTGTTCGGGAATTACCAACGAAGAACAAGTTTTTGCATAGTCGGTCACACCTATAATCGTTTGATTATACGTATCAAACAAATAATACTTTGACGACCACTTTGCGTAAAAAGTTTTATTACCATACGAGCCTTGCATTATACTTTGTACTTCATACCTAAGCTCTTTATCGGAAAACCACCCAACAAAACCATAATAATCTTCACTTTGAATACTCGGCGTTTGCAAAACGATATCTTCGGTTTCTATAGTGTATGTCGTCGGATTTAAAGAATTATTCACCCCACCGTTCAGCTCATATTCGATATTATAGGTAACGACATTCCACTTTGCGGAAATAACAGTATTTTCGACAATCGGTGTGGAAAAATCAAAATCCCAACTTTTAAAAGTATAGCCGTTTCTGTTTGCCGTTACGGGAGCGGTTGCGCAAGAATCTTCCTCGACATACTGCTTTTTAGCGTCGCAATCGGCAAAAGAAACTTCATAAATTTCCCTGCGACGAATGTTGAGGGTGTAAAGCGTCATATCGCCGCTTTCGGCTGTTACGTTGACGTAACACAAATTGTCACCGACAGACAACTCTACTATTTTGCTCAGAATTATTTTTGTGCAAGACACGTCGTAAGAAGCAATCCAACTGCTTTTTGAATCAACTTTTACGAGCGTTCCGAGCGAAAATATTTCCGTATCGTTAGATACCTTTTTCAAATACTTGTTTTTACCCGTCTTTTCAAACCCGACAAATTCCGCTTGCGTGCCTTCTGCGACTTCATCTTTTTCGAATTTAGCGTAAACGTACATATCGATTAAAAGCGGCGTGTCTAAAAGCGAATTTGCGGTGAAAGGCTTTTCATAAACTTCGTTATCAAAGTACCAGCCGTCAAAAACATAACCGTCTTTTGTCGGATTATCGGGCAGCTTTATAGCTTCTTTTCCTTTAGTGCTGATTTTTGCGTAAACTGCTCCGTCCGCAATGAAATTTATACTGTAAACAGTCACGCTGCCACTACTATTGCCGCTTGCGTCGGATATACTGCCACCGGCACCGCTTGAGTTTATCTTATCGCCGTTGTCACACGCAGAAAAAAGTGTTAGCGACAAACAAACAACAAAAACCAACAACAAAGCAAACAAAATCTTCTTTCTCATAAAATCTCTCCTTGCAAAGTAATTATACTCATAGGGATATTTTATAATACTAATATTGTTTTGTCAACAATATTGTTTTTGTCAACACAAAAATACGAGCATGTGTTGAAATACATTAAAAAGGCATTAAAGTAGCCGCCCGAAAAATCAAGTGAGATTTGTGGCGGTTTTTTCTTGCAATTTTTGCGACGGTAGAGTATAATCATATATGAACTTTCAAACCTTTTAAAGGAAGCAAAAAATGGAATTCAGGACAGAAAAGGATTCTTTGGGCGAGGTAAAAGTACCTTGCGACAAATACTACGGCGCACAAACCGAACGGAGCCGCAACAACTTTAAATTCGACGGCGAAAGAATGCCGCTCGATATCATCCACGCGTTCGGCATAATAAAGGAAGCCGCGGCGAGAGCCAACGCCGAATTAAAGCCCGAAAAAATGACGGAAGAAAAGCTAAGCTACATTGTGGCGGCGGCAAAGGAAGTTGCAAGCGGCAGGCTTGACGAGCATTTTCCGCTCGTTATCTTTCAGACGGGTAGCGGCACGCAATCCAACATGAACGCGAACGAAGTCATCGCAAACCGCGGCAACCTTTTGGCGGGCAAACGCCTTTTGCACCCGAACGACGACGTGAACATGTCGCAAAGCTCTAACGACACATTCCCGACGGCTATGAACGTAGCGGCGGTTTTAAAGGTCGAAAATGAGCTGAAACCTGCGATTAACGAACTTATAGAGGCACTTATTGCAATCGAGAAAAAGTATGCGAGCGTTATAAAATGCGGCAGAACGCACTTACAAGACGCAGTGCCGATAACGTTCGGCGAGGAAGCGAGCGGGTGGAGAGCAAGCCTTGAAGAGGACGAAGAACTCATACTTTCCGCAATAGATTCGCTTCGCCCGCTCGCGCTCGGCGGCACGGCGGTCGGCACTTCTCTCAATGCGCCGAAAGGCTTCGGAGAAAAATGCGCGGAGATAATTTCCGAAATAACGGGCAGCAAATTTACTTCCGCCGAAAACAAGTATCACGCGCTCTCGTCCAAGGGTGAATTCGTTGCGGCGCACGGTGCGCTCAAAGCCTTAGCGGCAGACCTTATAAAAATCGCCAACGATATCCGCTGGCTTGCTTCGGGTCCGCGCCTCGGGCTTGGCGAAATCACTATTCCCGCAAACGAACCCGGCTCGTCGATAATGCCGGGCAAGGTCAACCCCACTCAATGCGAATCGGTGACTATGGTTTGCGCGCAAGTTTTTGCGAACGATTCGGCGGTTTCGTTCGGTGCTTCGCAAGGCAACTTCGAACTCAACGTTTACATGCCACTCATCGCGTCGGCGTTTTTGCGTTCCGTTTCGCTCCTTGCCCACTCGATAAAAAACTTCACCGTTCACTGCGTGTCGGGCTTAACGGCGAACGAGGACAAGATGCGTGAAAACGTCGAAAACTCGCTCATGCTCGCAACGGCTTTAAACCCCGTTATCGGTTACGAAAAAGCGGCAAAGACCGTTCAGCTTGCGTTCAAGGAAAACCTGACCTTAAAAGAAGCCGCCGCCAAGCTCGGGTTTTTGACGGAAAAGGAGTTTGACAGCTCCGTCAACCCGTCGAAAATGGTGTGATTTTTCGCCTTTTAAGCGTTTAAAAGCACTTTTAAAGGGC
>CAKQSU010000201.1 GCA_934273135.1 uncultured Clostridia bacterium | reverse complement strand
TTTTAATTTCAGCGGCAAAATTTATACTCAAAATCCCGCATTTTATCGCCGATTTTTAAACTCGAAAAAAATTTTTTTTAAAAAAGCGGGACAACTTGTTGCATTTTTAGAAAACTTGTGGTAGAATATTTGTAGAACAAACGTTCGAATTTGAGCCGCAAAAAATGCGGGGGTGAATAAAAAAAATTTTCGTCACAAAATAAAAGATACAAAGCGAATTTTTAATGCGTTAAAAATTTAATTTGTTCAAAAAGCGGGACTAATGTTTGAATTTTGGCGAAAAGGCTGTTATAATAGGCGTACAAGGAGAACGAAATCAAAATTCAATTTCGGAGGAGTCAATGAGTTACTCAAAAAAGATTTTTCTGCTTTATCGCTCGTATGAATTCAGAATTAAGGAAATCGACGAGGATATTCGCAGAATTTGCGTAAGAAGTTTCGGCGTCAATAATTCCGTGGAAAGGATTTTTGACAGGGTGTGCGTTAAGGCAAAGGAGAAAGACGATTTGTTTTTAATTGCCGAAAAAGTGGAAACGGTGCTGAATAGATTAAGAAAAAAAGATCGCGAAATACTTTTGTACAGATATATGAACGTGTTCCCGGAAGACAGCGACAAAAAGATATTTTCGAGAAGCGGCTTTTACCGCAGGTTGTCGATTGCCGAAGCGATTTTCGAAGAATATCTTTCGTACATCGGGCTTGGCGAGGGTACTTTTGAAAAAAAGTACGGGGCTTATCCCTGGGCGAAGCGGAAAGTACGGCTTGGAATGAAGGTAAACGGATTTATCAAAACGACGGGGAGCGCGGACGAAATCACGCACAATCCGTTTTTTGCTCGAAAACGGGGCAGACCTAAGCGTGTAAGCACGCAAAAGCCTTCCGCTACGAAAAAGAAAGGGGCGAGGACAAAAGAAAACGCGGCGAAAGCCGCGCTGATAAGCGGAGTTTCTCAACCGAAAGGCGTTTGTTTGTCGGCGGTAAAAGCAAAACCGTTTACCGTTAAGTTTTTCCCGACTAAGCTTGCGTGAGCGTTAAAAAACTCAATCGTCGTCCTTATAAAAAGCGTCGGCTGTCTTTTTGGACGGGCGAGTGATTATAAAAACGACCGAAACGACTGCTATGAGCGCGGCGGCGATAACCGCAATTTTGCCCGTATCCGCGCCGAGAGCGGACTTTACTTCGCTTGAGGACGAACCCGAACTTATATCAAACGAGGACGTTTGTTCTTCTTCCCGGCGATAATCGGGTAAAAGAGGAACGGAAAAAGGGTCGAAGCCGGACTTACGGACATAGCCGACGTAGCCCGAGGCGTAGACGTAAACGTACGTTTCGCCGCCGAAAACCGTTTCCCCGTAATAAACGGCGGAGGAAGAAGCCGAAAGCACGGCGCGCGGAGTAAAGCTTGTCAGGTCGGAAAAAAGCACTTCTTCGGTTTTAACCGATAAGGTTACGTCCGGATAAATAACGGCGGGGACTTCGTAAACGAAGCTTAAACACACCGTTTTTACGTAACCTTCTTTTACGGGGCGGCTTGTTCCGTCCATATAGGCGACGCGGCAAACGTCCAGGTCGTCGGAAATTACGCGGACAAAGTAGCTTTCGGGCAAGAAAAAACGAGGCATCGAAAGCGAACGGTCCGCGTAAAAAGCCGCGTCGGAAACGACCACGCGGGCGTAAGTGAAAGACGTTGCGTTTGCGCGAGTCGCTCCCGTCTTCGGGGGAGAAAACGCCGCCGAAGATATAAAGGATATTATGAGAAACAAAACAAGAAGCTTTTTCATAGTAGAAAGATTATAACGCGGCTCGGCGTTGCCGTTTTTAACGAAGAAAAGTAAAATTTGTAGAGGATTGTCGTAAATCATGAAAAATTTAATCGAAGAGGTTCTCGCCATCGAGCGGGAACAGCGAAGGCGACGGGATAACGATTTGTTGTCCCGTTATAATTCGGGCAAAAAAGTGCATAAAAAGCAAATTGCGTTCCATAAATGCAAGAAAAAGAATCGCTGGGTTTTCGGCGGAAACAGAAGCGGAAAGACGGAGTGCGGCGCGGTGGAAACAATTTATCTTGCGCGGGGCTGTCACCCGTACAAGAAAAACAAGCCTAACGTGTTCGGTTGGGTGGTGTCGCTTTCGTCGCAGGTTCAGCGCGACGTTGCGCAAAAAAAGATACTTTCCTACCTAAATCCCGATTGGATAGAGGACATAATTATGAGCGAGGGACGGCGAGCAAGCCCCGAAAACGGGGTAATCGACCAGATTCTCGTTAAGAACGTTTTCGGCGGAATTTCGCGGATAGGCTTTAAAAGTTGCGACCAGGGGCGCGAAAAATTTCAGGGTTCGAGCTTGGATTTTGTGTGGTTCGACGAGGAGCCGCCAAAGGACATATACGAAGAGTGCAAAATGCGCGTTCTCGATAAGTGCGGAGAGATATTCGGCACGATGACGCCTTTAAAGGGTTTGACGTTTATATACGACGAGATTTATCTCAATAAATTCAACTCCAAGGAGGTCTGGTACGAGTTCATGGAATGGGCGGACAACCCTTTCCTTGACAAAAAGGAAGTCAAAAAACTTTCGGAGTGCATGGAGAAAGACGAGCTTGAATCGAGAAGGTTCGGACGCTTTAAAAACGCGTGCGGGATAGTTTACGGCGAGTTCGACGAGAACGTACACGTAATAGAGCCGAGAAAGCTCCCGGACGAATGGCAGAGCGGAATTTCCATTGACCCGGGGCTTAACAACCCGCTTGCGGCGTTATGGTTTTACGTCGATTACGACGATACGGTATACGTTGCGGCGGAACACTTCGAAGCGGGGCGGAATATTTCTTACCACGCCGAAAAGATAAAAAATATTTGCGAAAAGCTGAATTGGAAGAAGGACAAAGCCGGCAGAATTTACGCGCTTATCGACAGCGCGGCAAACCAAAAGACTTTGAACGGACCGGCGAGCGTGGCTCAACTTTTCTTTGAACAAGGCATAGCGGTGGATACGCGCGTCAACAAAGATTTGTTCACGGGAATTGCTCGGGTAAAAGAATACTTCAAAGGAAAACGGCTTTATATTTTTAAAAACTGCGTAAACCTTATACGCGAAATAAAAAGTTACTATTGGGGCAACGAGGACGCACCGATTAAGCGTGACGACCACGCGCTCGACGCGCTCCGTTACTATATTATGACGAGACCCGCCGG
>CAKQSU010000200.1 GCA_934273135.1 uncultured Clostridia bacterium | reverse complement strand
ATGCTGTACTGAACGTACTGCGCCCGAACGGTCGCTAAAAAGCGCGAAAAAGACGCCTTTTAAGTAATTAAGGATAAGGAATGCAATCCCTATATAAAAATAAATTTTTTTAATCCGAAAATCAAGCTAAATCAATACCGATACGGCGGTCACGCCGTAGCCTAAGACAAGCGCGAGAAGGAAAGTGCCAAGCACAATAAGAATTGAATTTTTAACGTTCTCCCCGCTTTTAAAAAGCACGGCAAGCCCTATTCCGCTGTTTACTGCAAGCCCCGAAAGCGCGCCGCCGAGCGAAAGATATCCGTCGCAGAAAAGCTCGGTTAAAAGGACCGAGGAAGCGCAGTTGGGGATAAGCCCGACCAGCCCGGAAAACAGCGGCTGAAACCACACCGACGATGAAAGAAACGCGGCAAGGCGTTCCTCGCCTATCGCAAGTTCGACAAGACAGCCGAAAGCAAGGCTGACTACAAACACGTAGGCTATGATTTTAAGCGAGTGAACAAGCGGGTGAAGCAGCAGCGTTTTGAGCGCGTCGCGCTTGCCGGTTATCTTGTGATGACAGCAACCGTCTCCGTCGTCGTCCTCGTCAACGTCATCTTCGCCCTCTTTTATTTCTTTAACGTCTTTTTTAATTAGCGCGTTTATCGCAAAGCCCGCTATGCATGCGTAAACGAATTTTATCGCTATAATAAGCCCGAGTTTTCCCCAGACGGCAGGCTCGGTCAACGCGCGGGAAAACATTATCGGCAACGCCTCGTCGCTCGTTGCGATGTAAACCGCGATAAGCGTACCCGCGAGAATGTAACCGCCCTGATAAAGCTTTGTCGCCACAACCGAAAATCCGCACTGCGGAATAACGCCTATCGCCGCGCCGAAAAAGGGAGAAAATCTGCTGCCGAAAATCCTTTTAAGGCGTTTTTCTTCAGACTCTCTCGACTCCATAAATTCTATAAGCACATACACCAAAAAAATAACCGGCAGGATTTTAAGCGAATCGAGCGCGGAATCCTTTAACACGTCCAAAAACTTTTCCATAAAAACCGATGTCCTTTCACTCTCTTTTGCGGGCGTAGATTACTCTGCGTACGTGTACTTTTTAACACATTATTATAAAAAATGCAAGCAATTTTAAGCCTCTTACGATAATCGTTGCCGCAAGATATTGACTTTTTTTTGCATTCGTTATAAAATAATTATATAATCTTTTTGAGAGGTTTGAAAAATGAAGATACTAAAACGGATTTTGAGAATAACCGTCATCGTCGTTGCGGCGATTGCACTTCTTATATGCGGCGCGAACATTTTCGTGCGCGTTTCCTTTTCCGCCTTCTTTGACCGTTCCGAAAAATATTCGAATATTCCCGGCACGCGCGACAACTTTGTTCAGCAAGGGCTTTGCGAATACAACGGCGGATTTTTGACTGCGGGATACATGTCCGACGGCTCGGCTTCGAGGGTGTACTATTTCGACAAGGAAAAATCTTACTACGTCGAACTTGCAAACGAGGACGGCTCCAAGTATGACGGGCATACGGGCGGAATAGCGATAAACGGCGAATACGTTTACATAACCAATGCGAAAAAATTAGCCGTTTTCTCCCTTTCGGATTTTTCTTCGGATAAAAAAACAGCTAAGGCGATCGGAGAAATCAACGTGCCGATCAAGGCGGCGTTCTGCTCGGTAAACGGCGGATTTTTGTTTATAGGCTCGTTCTACCGCGAGCAGGGCGACAAATACAAAACGGAAGAATGGGAACACATAAAAACCCCGGACGGCACCTTAAACCCCGCCACGATAATTTCCTATCGGCTCGACGTTTCCGCAAAAGATAACTTCGGCGTCAAAAAAACGCCCGAATCGGTGTTTTCCGCGCCCGCGCTCGTGCAAGGAATATGCTTTACGCCCGACTGCATGGTGCTTTCGACATCTTACGGCTTAGCCGCCTCTCACCTTTATTTTTACGAGTTTTCTGCTTCAAAAAAGGACAGTATCGAAGTTGACGGCGTTAAAGCCAATCTTTACTACCTCGACGGCAATGTTTTAAGAAACACCGTAAAAGTAATCCCTATGAGCGAAGAGATTGTTTACAAGGAAGGCAAAATTTACATAATGTCGGAAGCGGCTTCCAACAAGTATATCTTCGGAAAATTCGTAGGGTTAGGAAACTTTTATTCGTACAACGTGTAAAGGTTTAATTTCTCCGTTATTTTAACGGCAAACTTAAATCGATATGCGGCGTAATTTCGCCGCTCGATATATACTTAATTTGAAAATATATGCGTGAAAGGGCTTAAAAAAGATGAACAGAGGAAAATTTTACTTAACGGTGGTTATTTTCAGCCTTACGGGGCAGATAGCGTGGGTTGTCGAAAACATGTACTTCAACGTGTTTATTTACAACGTGTTTTCGGCTTCGGCGGCGCAGATATCTCTCATGGTGTCGCTCTCTTCCGCCGCGGCGACGGTAACAACGCTGCTTGTCGGGGCGTTTGCCGACAAGGTGGGAAAGCGCAAAATCTTCATTACCTTAGGCTACATATTGTGGGGCGTATCCGTAATGGTTTTCGCGCTTTTACGAAAGGACGTTATCGGAAAGTTCGTTCCCGCCGCGCGCGTTACGGCGGTCGGCGTCGCTTTAGTCATCATAATGGACTGCGTTATGACGTTTTTCGGTTCAGCCGCCAACGACGCGTGCTTTAACGCCTACTTAACAGACAACACCGACTCCACAAACCGAGGCAGAACGGAAGGAATAAATTCTATGATGCCGCTCGTTGCGATACTTGTCGTTTTCGGCGGGTTTATGGCGTTCGACTTGACGAAAGAATCGAGCTGGACGGCAATATTTTTGATTATAGGCGTACTCGTCGTGATAATCGGCGTTTCGGGCGTATTTTTGATAAAAGAAAAACCGATAGACGCAAGCGGCAACAAAAGCTATTTTAAGAACATAATTTACGGGTTTCGCCCGTCGGTTATAAAAAGCAGCCCCGAGCTTTATCTTTCGCTCGCCTGCTACGCCGTTTTCGGCATAGCTATACAGATATTCATGCCCTATCTTATCCTTTACTATTCGGTAAGTTTAGGGCTTGACAATTACGTTGTCATAATGGCTCCCGCCATAATTTGCGCCGCGGCGTTCACCTTTTTTTACGGCAGACTTTACGATAAATCGGGGTTCGGTAAAACGATTTTTACGCCC
>CAKQSU010000199.1 GCA_934273135.1 uncultured Clostridia bacterium | reverse complement strand
CTACGGCAATGGCGACTATTCCCTTAACGATGCTTTCGTTATAAACTATCTTGCCCTTGCTTTCGGGCGAAATTCCGACGTTTGCCATTCTAAAAAGCTACCTCCGTTTCTTTTATATTTAGTATATCATAAATTCTGCGGTTTTGGTAGCGTTTTTTTCTGTTTTTTTGATTTTTTTATACAATTATTCAGCTAATCGGAATAATATTTACTTTTTCGGGCGTGGCGGAAGCTTCGGAGGCAAGTATCGTATAAATTACGACGGCGTCGTCCTCGGTAAAGTTTTCGCTTTTAACGATGACGTTTACGTTCTCGCTCGTCAACCCTATCGAAACAACCGATTCTTCGTAGCCTTTGGCTTTTATGAGCTTTTCCAAAAGCAATTCTTTTTCGATTATGCCGGTAAGTTTGATTTTCATCGAAAGAGCTTCGCTTCTTTCGCTCGTTCCTTCCGCGGCTGCGGCGATTACAGCGTCAAGCTGAGTGAGTTGCTCGTTCCTTGAGGACGAACGCTCGGTCTTGTACTGCGTAAAGTAATTCGCGGCGGCAACCGTGTCGTCCTTTTTGCCGATGTTACCGGACAAAAGGAAGTTTGCGACTGCGGTCGCGGCTAAGAGAAGAACCATACAGCTTAAAATGATAATTTTCTTCTTTCTGGACATATGTGTTTACTCCTTAAAAAATTATTTTCTCGTTAATATTTTTATCTTTTCTTCGCCGACGTTCAAAAAAATACGCGCGGCGGACAAAAGCGAGATTTTTACCGAAAGATTGTTTGCGCCCTCGGCGACGATTATGACGCCCGTTATCGCGGGGTAGCCTTCCGTAACGACGACGGGTTTGCCGTTCACGAGAACAAGCCCGTCGGCTGACTCCCTATAAACGCTTTTAAAGCCCGACTCCACCGAAATTATAACTTCCACCCTACCCGCGCCCTTGACCTCTGACAAGCTTTTGGAAAGCTTTTTTTCAAGTTCCGTAACGTAGGAAGAAACGTTCTGAGCGTCCGTAGAGTCGCTTTTCGAAAAGGAAAAGGACGAAGAAGCTATCAGCGCGACGACAACGATTAACGCGGCGACCGCGATGTACTCGATTTTTATCTTTTTAAAAAGGTCTTTAAGATTCTTTTTTTCCTTCTCCATTGCCGAAAATCGTCACCGCCTCTTTTTTTACGCTTAGCGACGAAGCTATCTTTCTTTCTTCTTCGCTAATATTTATATTCCCGTAAAATCCGTTTATGACAGCTTCGTCGATATAAATTTCGATTTTTTTAATTGCGCCGTTTTCGATAAAAAAATCGACTCTTAAAACGGTAAGCCCGTCGGATTCGAGAGTGCTTTTTACAAAGAGTTTTTTTCTCTCTATCGAATACTCTTCTATAAAATTTTTAAGGGCGGAATTTTCTTCGATATCGATATTTTTGCTTGTCGAAACGCTCAATTTTTCACCCTTAAAAAACGACGCCGTTAAAAGAACGGCTGTGACCGCAACGGCGAGCGCGGCGACCTTTTCGCAAGGCTTTTTGAAGTTGCCGTCGGGAAGAATAATCGCGCAAAAGCTCGAAACGAGAGCAAGGGATGAGAGAGTGAAAGCGCAATACGTTATGCTCATATGTTACCTACCGCCAAAATCGCCAAAAAAATCGTGATCAGTTCGCACACCGCCGTAACCGTAGCGACGGTCGCAAGCGAAGAAAAGCAATCTGCCAAAACGGAAAACATTCCCGAAAGATTTTCCGAGTTTTCGCCCACCGCCGCGGCAAAGCGCATCGAAAGCCCCGAAAGAACGGACTTTAAAAGCGGAGAAACACAAAGGAAAATCACGCCGAAAGCGGCAAGGATTCCGAACGCGTTCTTGATAAGAATCGACGCCGCGCACACAACGTCGAAGCCGCCGCCCAAAAACTGCCCTGCCCCGGGAGCGGAAGATATAAGCGCGTACCTTACCGCTTTAAGAGAGAACCCGTCGTAACAAGAAGCCGTTATGCCTTGCGCCGTGATGAAAAGCGAAAACGCCGCCCCGGCTATACCGACGGTCCACTTAAACACGCTTTTTAAAAAATCGCAAGTTCTTTTGAGTTTTATGTTTTTGGAAAACGACGAACATATGCCGACGATTGCCGTTGCGTAACAAAGCGGGAGCAGAACGCTTTCGGCGATAAAGCTTGTACCCGTCAAAAGAGCCGCGACTGCGGGCTTAAACACGCCGACCGACATTTTTCCTCCGCCCGCCGCCATAAGCGAAAGCATTATGGGAAAGAACACGCTTATTCCGTCCGCCGATTTTTCGACGAAACTTTTTACGTCCGCAGCGGCGGAAATAAAGCACGCCGCACCGACGCCCGCCGCGCCGAGAGTTATCACAGCCGTTGCAACGGAAGAGTTTTTGGAATCGGGCTTTATTATCTCGATAATTATCGCCGCAACCACAAAAACAAGCAGACTTGCCGTCTTTTTCGTTACGTCGCCCGTAATGTTTTTCAACGTCTTTTCAAACACGCTTTTCAAATCTTCAAAGGTTATTCCGCCGCCCTCGGCAAACTTCAACAATTCGTCGTAACTTAACTTTTCAAACCCGAACGCGCCGTCTGCCGCATTCAAATCCACACCGGAAAGAATGTCTTTTACCGTTTGGCTCAAATCCCCCTCTTCCGCAAAAACGTTCACGGACAAAAACGAAAGGGATACAAGAAAGCACGCTGCTATACAAGCGAGCGCATCACCTCCAAAAACCTTGCGACAAGCGGGTACGCGGTGACGAGAATTATTATTTTTGTGATAAGCGAAAGCTTGTCCGCAAGGCTTTTCATACCGAAGTCGATTAAAAGCCCCGTCGAAAATTCCGCAACGTAACATATCGCAACTACCTTTATGATTATTTTGAGCGCGTCCTCGGGAACGGGCAAACCGCTTAAAAGGTTTGAAAATATCCCGAATGCACCACCGATAAGCTCTACGGCGGCAAAGGTCAGTATTACTCCGCCCGCTATAAGCGAGTAGAGAGCAAACTCTTTGTTGAATGAATTAAGCGTCACCGTAACGACGGCGAACACGAGCGCGAGCAAAGCGAACTTTACTATTTCCATAATAAAAAATCGTCCTATACGCCGACTACATTATTTTCTAATACAAAAGAAAAATGTTTTTTATGCTTTCAAAAAGTTCGCCTACGACGGAAAGTACCATAGAAAGCACGATGACAAGCCCCGCAAGACCGACAAGGG
>CAKQSU010000198.1 GCA_934273135.1 uncultured Clostridia bacterium | reverse complement strand
ACCTAAAAGAGCGTATTTTTTGATGATTTTTTGCGAGCGTGAGGGATGCTGTACTTGCTGTACTGCGCCCGAGCGGTCACAAAAAAGCGCAGAAAAGCCGCCTTTTAGGTAATTAGGGATAAGGAATGAAAGCCCTAAGTAAAAATAAAACGGGGAAGAAGTAGAAAATGAATAAAATACAAGTCGCTATCGTTGAGGACGAAGTTTTGCAATCGGAAAAACTCGAAAAACTTTTGAGCAGGTACGCCGCGGAAAAGGGCGTCGGTTTTGAAGTAAAAAGCTTTATCGACGGAGAAAAACTTTTTGAAACCGGCATAAAAAATTACGACCTTTTGTTTTTAGACATAGAACTTTCTCCGAAAGATAGCCTAAGCGGCGCAAACAAAAAAGAAAACGGAATGAAAATAGCCGAAAAAATAAGGGCGGAAGGCTTGGATACGCCTATTGTTTTCGTGACTAACCTTGCGCAATACGCCGTGGACGGTTACTCGGTCGGCGCGCTCGATTTTATTTTAAAGCCGGTTGCTTACGAAAGCTTAAAAATAAAAATGGACAGAATTATCGACAAACTTTTTTCTTTAAGGGATAAAACGATTACGCTCAAAACGGGTTCGTCTATCCGCAGCATAGCCGTTGTCGATATAAAGTTTATCGAAGTTTCCGGGCATAGAACGACGATACATGCAAAAGAAGAAAACTTCGACACTTACGTTCCGCTTTCCGTTATAGAAAGGGAAATAAACGATAAAAAATTCGTAAGGTGTAACGTGTGCTACCTCGTCAACCTTGCGTTCGTCACAAAAGTAGACGGCAACGTGATAAGCGTCGGCGACGACGAAATAATAATTTCGAGAAGCAAGAAAAAGGAGTTCGTAACGGCATTGAATAAGTTTCTCGGAGGAAGCTTGTAACGATGTTTCAGATATCTCAATTGTTTTTTTATAAAGTAGTTTTTATGGCGGAACTCTTCGTTTCCGAAATGTTGTTCACGCTTAATCTTAGAAAGCGCAAAGGGTTTTGGCTAAGGTTTGTTTGCGCCTTGATTATGTCGGTGGGCTTGGCGTTTTTGTTCCCTTTGTTCGGTTTGAACAATCCGTACTATACGTCGTTTATGTTCTTCGCGTTGTTCGCATGCAGTTTTGCTTTGTTGTTCTTTTTGTATGACGAAAGCTTTATTTCGCTTTTGTTTTGCGCCGTGGCTTCGTATTCGCTGCAACACCTCGCGTATCTTTTTTACACGATAACGTGCAGTATTTTCGGCGTTGACTTAAAAACCGTGCAAAGCATTTATCTCGAAACGATAGAGTATAGCTATAACCCGACTTCTTTCGGCGTGTATTTTGTCTGTTACTTTATAGTTTACTGGGCGGGATATATACTCTTTGCGCGCAGAGTAAACAAAAACGAAAAGATAGCGATTGACAATCTTTTTATGCTCGTGTTGTCCGCCGTGCTTATCGTGAGTGAAATTCTTGTAAACGCCGTTATAACGTACGAAAGTTATAACGACTACAACGTGACTTTTATAGTTGCGGGCAAGGTCGCGGGCATAGTTTGTTGTTTGCTTGCGCTCTCTCTTCAATTCAACCTTGCGCTAAGCAAAAGTTTGTCCGAAGAGCTTTCGCGCGTGAGGCTTTTGTGGCGGCAAGAACGCAGACAATACGAAGCTTCAAAAGTAAACGTCGAACTTATCAACAAAAAATGCCATGACTTAAAATATCAGATTCGTACTATCGGCGAACAACGCATTATAGAAACGGACGTCATAAACGAAATAGAATCCGCCGTTTCCTTTTACGATTCCGCCGTCAAAACCGGCAACGACGCGCTCGATATCATTATCCGCGAAAAAAGTTTGCAGTGCAGCTCCAACGCCATAACGTTGACTTGCGTTTTGAACGGCAAAGAGCTTAGCTTTATAAAAGACACCGATTTATACACGCTTTTCGGCAACGCGCTCGAAAACGCGATAGAAGCGGTTTTGAAGCTTGACGAAAAGTATAGAGTCATCAATATTACAGGGTTAAAAACGGGCGATATGTTGTCTGTCGGCATCACGAACTATTACGGCGGCGAAATTAAGTTTTCGGACGGGTTGCCGCTTACGGGCAAGGACGGCGGGGAATACCACGGGTTCGGCATGAAGAGCATAAGAGATATCGTGGAAAAGTACGGCGGAAATCTTGCCGTGTCCGTAAAAGACGGCGTTTTCAGCCTTAATATGCTGTTCTTCGTCGGAAAAATTACGGAGTAGGGTCTCAAATCTACCGATTGCGAAACGGGTATTGACAAAAATTCAATCATATCGTAAAATTAGCGTAGACTTCGGTTTACGCTTTTTTCTTTACGGAAAAACCGAGGCAAAAAAATAAAAGGAGCGAAAAATGAAAAAGATTTTTGCAACGCTATTGCTCGTCATTTCTTGCGTGTTTGCGGTCTTAGCCGTTTCTTGCGCGCCGACGGAACAAAATTCTTCCTCGGGCGGCGGAAATAAAAAACCGGATTACGTTACGAAAGACGATTATTACATCACAGACGTGAAAGTAAAAACTAATCCTGCGAAACGCGATTACGTCGTAGGCGACAAGGTTGACCTTAAAGGTATGACTTTCACCGTCACCTGGAATGACGGCTACGTAGAGGAAACGGACGCGTCATACGCTGTTCCGTACCCGAAAACGATAGCGGACGGCACTACGGAAATATCCGTCCATTACGACTCTTTCACGTTCACGATATCCGTCGGCGGTACGGCGGAAATTACCTCGATTAAGGTTACCGAGGTTCCCGCGAGAACGGTCTACGTAGAAGGCGAATTCTTTAACACTTCCGGGCTGATCGTTTCGTCCTGTCTCGAAGACGGTTCCGTTTACAAGGAAATAACCGATTATGACTATTCGCCAAAGACGCCTTTAACCAAGTCGGTTAAGGAAATAACTATAACTCACGGCGAATTTACGACTAAGCTTCCCATATCCGTTTGCGACGGGTTTGTTAAGGAAGCCGAAGACGGCGAAGTCGTCGGTGGAGAAATAGCTCGTTCTGGCGCGGTCGCTCCGTACGCTTCCGGCAACGCGTTCACGCGCAACTTCAAAAAGGACAGCACGCTCACGTTCAAAGTCCCCGTCGACAAGGCTTACAAGGTAGATATAGTTTTCGTAGGCTCGTCCGGCGCGGTCAAAGAATACAGCGGCAGTATGCCCCTCGAAACCATCGATATGTCGGCAAATAAGCTTT
>CAKQSU010000197.1 GCA_934273135.1 uncultured Clostridia bacterium | reverse complement strand
GGTTAACGTTATAAAACGCAAACTCGCGTTGAAGGACAAGAAAATTACCATATACAAAGAAGGCGCAGACAGTATTCGTTCGGGCAATATAGACCTTTCTGAAGCCGACGGCATTTTGTCGGGTGATACGGGCGTCGGAGCAATGGTCAAAACGGAAGCCATCGACAATACGTGGCTTGCCGGCAACACTTATCCTTTGACAAATGCCGCAGGCGTTATGACTTCGGGCGATGACAGCAGATACAATTACGAAGTCGCCGCGCTGGAAAATTGCACGGTCGTTATTAAAGGGACAACGGTCACGCTTAACATAGGAAGTATAACCGATGTTAGCGGTAGTGCTATTTCGGGCATCAACGAAACAAGTTTCACAATTACGGTTGACGACACGAAAATGAGTTTGCGAGCCGACAATGCAGACGGATTATGCGCATATTTGACAAATGCTGCCAACGCAAAGAAAAGCTTGAATATCAGAGTTGAATGCGGCGAAGAGCTTCTTGCAACGTTTGAAAGAAGAGGCGTGCAGACCATGAGCGATTTAAGCTACGTATACAGGTCCGGCTTTATGTGGTTCAATGAAGAACAAATTGTATCTATGGACTTTGCTTTGTATAAAGGCGGCGAATACGTAAGCGCAGACGGCAGATGGACGGGCGGCACTAATCTGGCAGACGTAAAAATTACCATAGAAGCCCATGATCTTTCCGTGCTTAGCGAAGACTCTTTGCAGGATGGCTCATCGGTTGGCAACGGTCAGGTTGCGGTGTTTGAAGTGCAACTTCCCGAGAAAAGCAGTACTTGCACGTTCGACGTGAGTTGGACGGGTTCGCCGAAGAATATCGAAATGGTAATGTACAATGCGGAAACCGGTACCGAAGCAGGCATTGCTAAGAAAGTCGGCGAAAATAAATATACGTTCACGGATACGATCGGCAAAACGAAATTCTACTTATACATAGAAGAGTCGGAAGGGACTGCTACCGATTCGTGGTTTACGATAACGGCTTCCTTTGAAACCTCGACGACAAGGCTTGAATTTTCCGATGGCGCAACTGAACTTTCGTCCGGAGAATTGACCTATGCGGCAGGCGAAGAAAAGAGATTTGTTATCAAAATCGGTTCCGGCGTATCGTTTGGAATGAAGTACACGATTTCAAATATCCCCGCAGGCGCAACCGTAAAGGTTTATAGAGATGACGGTACAGAGGTTACTTTGTCGACGGACAATTCTTTTGAGCTTCTGAGAAATGTGCCCGTAAGAGATTATACCATCGTTATCACAAACAACACCGATAGCGAATTGAACGTTAACTTTAAAATAACAAAAGTACAGACGCCGGGCGGGATTGTAATTTCCTGATTGACGGCATAGCAACAAAATAACAACGGTTTTAGACCGCAAATCCCGATTTGCGGTTTGAAATAAATCAATTAAAAAAAACGGAGGCAAAAAATGAAAAAGAAACAAATAATCACAATACTTTCTGTCGTTTTCGCGCTGTCTATGTTGTTTGCGGCGTTTACCGGCTGTAACAATGGGAAGCACAAATTTTCAGACGAGTGGAAGCACGACGAAACAACGCATTGGCACGAATGCATGACAAAAAAGCACACAGACACGTCGGAAAAGATTCCTCACGATTTTAACGACGGCGTCGTAACGACTCAGCCCACGGAAGAAGCGGAAGGCGTAAAAACCTTTACTTGCAACACCTGCGGCTACAAAAAGACGGGAAAAGTAGCAAAGCTTGCGCATACGCACAAGTTTGATAAAACTAAATGGAAGTACGACGATAAAGAACATTGGCATGAAGCGACTTGCGAACACAAGACCGAAAGAGACAGCGTTGCTCCGCATAATTTGGACGACGGTGTAATCACGAAAGAGCCGAACTACGGCGTGGTCGGCGAAAAGACTTTCACTTGCACTGTATGCAAGTATAGCAAAACCGAAGAAATTCCCGCTCTTGCCGCAAAAGACAACACTATTTCGTTTGCTAACGATTTAGTTGAGGGAAAAACCTATGACGGGTTGGAGTTTAGTATCGATACAAATAAAGTCAATCGTCAGGGCGACGGCGAAATCACCATTACTTACATGGGCGAAAACGACACTGCATTTACCGCAACCGCCCCGACTAACGCCGGCGAATATACCGTGAAAGCAACCGTAAAAGGCACTGCGGAATGGAAAGGCGGAGAAATCACCACGACTATCACAATCAACAAACGCGAGGTAACTTTGCCCAAAGACGTTTTTGAAAGAAAATTCGGAGAAAAACTTGAAAGCGGTAAGTTCGGTTTGACGTGCATAAACGTCAAGGAAGTTACCAACAACGTCGTTGAATGGGTGACGATTTGCGTTCCCGAAACGTACCATGCGATTGGCATACATACAATCGGCTTCATCTCCTTGACTGTGGACAACGACAACTTCGAGCTTGTTAGAGGCGCATACAACGCGGTCAGATTTACCGTTTGGAACGCTCCCGATTCTTTCTATGCCGGAATCCAAGACGTGTTCACCCTTTCCGGTAGCGGTGAGGTTATTATCACAACAAAAATCGCTAATGGCACGTTGAAAAAAGGCGACCAACTTTTAGTCAATGAAATCGGTAAGATAATCACCGTGAAGAAAATCAAAAATGGCACAGGCTCGTCGGCGATAGATGTTGAAACGGCAACCGCCGGTGATGAAGTAGGTTTGTATATCGACGGCGCAACGAAGGCTGAGCTTCTTCGCGGATATATGCTGTCAAAGCCCGATACGATTATTGGTTATAGCAATGTCACGGTAACAATAAGAGCGTTCACAAAAGACGAGGGTGGTCAAAACACCCCAATTCAGACGGGAATTAAACCGAATGTTGCCTTTGCCGACACGTTCGGTGAAGTAATCGGAAAAGCCACGTTCCCGGAAGGCACGACGTTACTTTTAGGCGGTGAAATGCTTGAAGGCGTCACCATTGATTTCCAAGGCAAAAAAGTCCCCGCATTTGTCGGTCGCAGGTTCACGCTTAGAAGTGGCGGAAGAACTATTGCCGAGTGTATAATCACCGCAGTTCCTCAAACGACAAGAGTCAGGAGTGGTAGGATGTTCGTCACCGTTCAAGGTATCGAAGTCATCGAGCCTATCGAGCTTGGCGAAAAAACATTTGCGGTCAACCTGAACAGAAGTGATCTCGGCGAATTCCTTAAAAACGCCAAAGACACCGATAAAATCGAATTAAAATTTATAAATAGCGGACAGGAC
>CAKQSU010000196.1 GCA_934273135.1 uncultured Clostridia bacterium | reverse complement strand
CTTGCGCCTTTGGCGCAAATATCGATTTACTTGAATATCCCCTCATCCACCGTCGCCGCGACGACGGTCCCCCTTCCCCACAAAGATTGCTTTGCAATCGGGGGAAGGTTGGTACGTTTGGGAAAAAACCGACGAACGGCGGTCAACCTTTTCCACAAAGCTCGGCAGAGCCGAGCGGGCGAAGGTTGGTATGGGAGCAGAGCCGACGAACGACGGTCCGCCCGACTCCTTCGTCACGCCAAAGGCGTGCCACCTTTCCCGCTATCGGGAAAGTCTACCCCACAAAGCCTGCCGATAAACGGCATGCGGGGGAAGGTTGGTATGGGGCAGAGCCGACGAACGGCGGTCAACCTTTTCCACAAAGCTCGGCAAAGCCGAGCGAGCGAAGGTTGGATTATATAATATGTATACCCTTACCTTTCAATTTTCAACTTACGCAAGTATTTCGTATAAAAGCCCGGCTTCGTCCTTTTTCACCGTTTCTTTGAGTTCGAGGACGCGGAACTTTAAGCTGCCGCCGCCGAAGCGTATTTCCACCACGTCGTTGATTTTAAGGTCGTACGAGGGCTTAACGTCTTTGCCGTTTACCGAAACTTTGCCGCCCTTGCAAGCGTCTGCGGCTACCGTGCGGCGTTTAAGCACGCGCGAAACTTTGAAAAATTTGTCGATTCGCATAAATTTTCCTTTTTGTTCAAGCGTATTTCGCAAAACGAGGCGAAAAGACTTGACTTTTTTTTGACTCTTGATTACAATAGATAAATGCTTAAACTGCATAATTGTCGGTTTCTGCCCTTTTTGCCCTAAAACGGGGTAGAAAATCGCGCAAACATTGCCGTTTAACGTTCTATCCGACGTTATTTTAACACATTTCGTTTAAAAAAGCAACGGGTAAAGACTAATTTTCAAGGAGCGGGATTTAATGTCACGTAATTTACCGTCGAAAATGTTTGGTAAGGTCGAGAGAAAATGTTTTTCTCGTATCAAAGAGGTGCAGGAGATACCTAACCTCGTCGAAGTCCAGAAAGACTCCTATAATTCTTTCATAGACGAAGGTATTTCGGAGGTTTTCGAGGACTTTTCGCCTATAACGGACTTTTCCGACCACTTCGAACTCTACTTTCTCGACCATAAGCTTGTAAACAAGCCTAAGTACAGCGAGAAGGAATGCCGCGATCGCGACGCTACTTATGCTATTCCCCTTAAAGTAACCGTAAGGCTCGTCAACAAAGTTACCGGCGAGACAATCGACTCGGAAGTTTTCATGGGTGAATTGCCGAAGATGACGGACAACGGTTCGTTCATTATAAACGGCGCGGAAAGGGTTATAGTTTCTCAGCTTGTCAGAAGCCCGGGCGTTATCAACGGACTGGAAATGGACAAGTCGGGCAAGAAGCTTTATAACACGACGGTTATCCCGAACAGAGGCGCGTGGCTCGAATTCGAGCAGGACGCGCAAAAGGTTTTGTGGGTAAAGGTAGACAGAACGCGTAAGCTCCCCGCTTCGGTTTTGTTGAGGGCTTTGGGTTTCGGCAAAGACGCCGAGATAGCCGAGCTTTTCGACAACGACGAAACGATAATTTCTACTCTTGAAAAAGACACCACGACCAACGTTAAAGAAGGTCTTTTCGAATTATACAGAAGGCTTCATCCGGGCGAGGTTCCCAACGACGACGCCGTTAAGATAAACTTACGCAACCTCTTTTTCGATCCGCGCAGATACGACCTTGCAAGGGTCGGTCGCTACAAGTTCGACAAGAGGCTCCGTATGGGCGTGCGCGTAGTCGGGCTTACCTCGGCGGACGACGTTATCTCGGAGGACGGCGAACTTTTAGTAGGAAAAGGCGAAGTCATTTCCAAGGAAAAAGCCGAAGAAATTCAGAACGCCGGCGTAAACGAAATTTACGTTTTAATCGGCGGAAAACGCCACAAAGTCATCGCCAACAACACCGTATCCTTTACGGCGGTTACGGGCGTAGACCCGAGGTTGTTCGGTCTTATCGATACCATTCATTACCCGTCGCTTAAATTCGCCGAAAAGGTTGACATGCTCGCCGCCGAAAAAGGCGTGGAGGAAGCCGCGGAAGAACTTTGCGACGAGATAAACGCGCTTTATTATACGGAAGAAAAAGTCACTCCCGAGGGAGCGGACGAAAAGCCGGAAGATAAAAAGAACGCCGAAAAGAGAAAAGAACAGAGAAGAAAATTCGTCGAAGCGTGCGTGGAATTTTTAAAGATTTTAAAAGGCGAACCGCATAAGCTCGACGCGGAAGAGAAAAAGACGGTAAAACCGCTTCTCGAAAAACTCAATCATAAGCACATCACCGTCGACGATATCGTCGCCGCCGTTTCCGTATGCCTTGACTTAAACTACGGCATGGATTCCGTGGACTGCATCGACCACCTCGGCAACAGACGCGTAAGGAGCGTGGGCGAACTTTTGCAAAACCAGTTCAGAATAGGTATCGCAAGGCTCGAAAGACTTATAAAGGAAAGAATGGCTACTCAGGACCCGAAAGAGGTCACGCCTACCACCCTTATCAATATTCGCCCCGTAACTTCGGCTATCAAGGAATTTTTCGGTTCCTCGCAATTGTCGCAGTTTATGGACCAGACCAACCCGATTGCCGAACTTACGCACAAAAGAAAGCTCTCCGCTTTGGGTCCGGGCGGATTAAACCGCGAAAGAGCTACGTTCGAAGTCCGTGACGTTCACTACACTCACTACGGCAGAATGTGCCCGATAGAAACGCCGGAAGGTCAGAACATCGGTCTTATTTCCTCGCTTA
This sequence comes from uncultured Clostridia bacterium, assembly GCA_934273135.1. Classification (GTDB taxonomy): domain Bacteria; phylum Bacillota; class Clostridia; order Christensenellales; family Borkfalkiaceae; genus UBA4636. The sequence continues at coordinate 488 of CAKQSU010000196.1, read as the reverse complement.
CCGCTTACGCAAAGGTCAACGAATACGGGTTTATCGAATCCCCGTACAGAAAGGTAGTAGACGGCGTTGTCACCGACCAAGTCGACTACTTAACCGCGGACGAAGAGGACGAATTCACCGTCGCGCAGGCGAACGAACCGCTCGACGAGAACGGCAAATTCGTCAACGAGATGGTTTCTTGCAGAAAGAAAGAGGACATCACCGAAGAAGAAAGAGAAAAAATCGACTACATGGACGTTTCACCCAAACAGCTCGTTTCGGTAGCTACCGCGCTTATACCGTTCCTCGAAACGGACGACAGCCACCGCGCGCTCATGGGCTCCAACATGCAACGTCAGGCAGTTCCTCTTTTAAAACCCGAAAACGCCATCGTAGGCACGGGTATCGAAGCTAAGATAGCTTACGACTCGGGCGTTATGATAATCGCCGGGAAAGACGGCGAAATTACTTCGGTCGCCGGCGATAAGATAGTTTTAACGGCGGACGAC
>CAKQSU010000195.1 GCA_934273135.1 uncultured Clostridia bacterium | reverse complement strand
GCGAAGTATCGTTGGGGGCTAAAACGTAAGCGACGTATTCGCAAATGGTTTTAAGTTCTTCGAAGCTTTCCGCAACAAAGTCGTGACTTATGCCGCCGTAAACAAAAGATTTTTCGTAATAATCCTTAGTCAAAAGCGTGTAGCCCTTTTTGGAAACGGTTGCGGAATCGGACTCGTTATCGGTGGCTCTGACGGTGAGAGTGTGGGCGCGGGACTTGTCGTAAGCGTACTTAGAAAACTTAAAGCCGCTCGCTATGTCCTTATACGCCGAGCCGTCGAGAGAATATTCGTAGGTTTTTTGCTTGTCGCTATCGAAAGTGACAGTGACTTCCGGGTAATTCGTATCGTAATCGATTTTTAAGTTTTTGACCGAAGAATTGCTCGTAACGGCGACGATGAAGTATTCGCCCGCTACGTTTTCCGCCGACGAATAATAGAAGGGATAAACGCCGTCCTTCAAGGAAGAAAGATAGTCGGCTTTAAGATACGCAGAAAGGGACGCCGCGCCCGTTACGTAATCGTTTTCCATAAGCCCGTTGCCGGCGACAAAATTGACATTCGTAAGCGGAAGCGCAAGGTTTTTCGGCGCGGACTTATCGAAAGACAGCTGAGTCGCGGGAGAATATTCCGCGACGAATTCAAGCTCTTCGTCCGGCATAGAAAAGGAAATAGACGGGCTGTAAGAGTAAAATTCGCCGTTTTTGAGCCATTGTTTGAACGCGCCGCCCTCGATTGCGGGTACGCTCATAGTTATTCTGTCGGCGTACACGGCTTTTTTGCCGCTTTCGACGTTGCAATCGACGCTTGCGGAAGAATTTTTAACCGAATAAGTGAGCGCGTACTCGCGGTCGGAATGCCATTTTGCATACAGAGTCAGGTTTTTTGCGGGCATGTCGCTAAAAACATGCGGAACGGTCAACGCCTCGTCTTCGTACCAGCCGACAAAGTCGCAATATTTTCTCGTAGGGGGTTCGGGCGCGGTTGTTTTTGCGCCGAATTCGTACTTTGCGTCTTCAATTTCGCTTCCGCCGTTGGTTTCGAAGGTTATAGCGTAAGTGTTGATTTTAAAGTGCGGAGTAAGCTCGATGTCGCCGTAAGTGCCTTTTTTGATTACGAGCGGATTTTTCGGCGACGAAAGCCCCGCGTAGGTGTAGCCCGTAAAGGTATAGCCCTCTTTTTCGACTTTCGGAACGGCGACTTCCTCTTCAATCGTGTAAGTTATCGGCGTAAAAGCGGGTATCGACGGGCAGGTTATAACGTACGAAACAATCTTCCATTCCGCCGTCAGCGTGGTGACGGTTCGATTTGTCGTAAGCGGGAATTTTGCTTCGTTGCCGTCCTCTTTTACCCAGCGGACGAACTCGTAACCGTTCTTTATCGGGTCTGCCGGCTTAGAAGCGAAAACGCCGGTTTTATTTGTCTGCCCCTCTACGTCCGAGCCGCCTTTTGTTTTGAAATTAAGATAAAAGCTGTCTGTTTCGCCCCAGCAAGCGACAAAATTAAGGTTGCCCGTGGTGCCTTGCTCGACAGTGTAATCTACTTGCGGATAAGCGTTAAGCTCCGAAGTCCAGCCGATGAAAACCGAGCCGGATTTTTCGGGGTCGGGAATAGAAAAAGTGTCGTCTACAGTGTAGCTTTCCTTGCCCTTTTCGCCCGCGCCGCCGTTAAAATCATATGTAACGGTGTAACCGACGGACGTGAAAAACGCGTAAAAATCGTTTACGTCGTCATATTCTATATCGGGTTGCTCGCTCCTGTCCTTGCCGGCGTAATAAACGATTTCGTCGTCCTTTTCGTTTTTGTAGCCGCCAAAAACATAGCCGGCGTCGGCTTCGACAGTCGGGTAGTTAAGGTACGAAGCCGAACGCACCGTCTGGGTTTTTATTATCGCGCCGCCCTTTTCGGCGTGGAAATTCACGGTAAAACGCGGAATCTTAAACGCCGAGCAAGATGCAAGCGTCAAGCTCGCAAAAGCGGTAATAATTACAATAAGTAGGGCTATAAGTCGATTATTCCTGTTTTTCATATGTTCTCCGTTATCAATTCTTTTTAACGTCGGCATCGGCGTACTCTTTGCCGGCAAGCAAAATCCTAAGTTCCTTGACCGCTTCGAGCGCGGCGGGCGACGCGACGTATTCCGCTCCGTACGAAAACGCCTTGACGAGCGTTTGTGCCGTGAGAGAACTCACGCAAGCGATATACGAAAGCTTGCCTTTCGCCGCGGCGGCAATGTTTTCTTCCGAATACGCGTCGGAAACAACCTTTCTCGTTCCCGATGACGATTTGACGGCTTTAACCCCCGCCGCCGAAAGGGAGTTTATTATTTCCGAAAGCTCTCTGTCTGTGTACGAAGAAGCTTCGATAATGACGGTCAAAGGCTTCTTTTTGGCGGCTTTGACGAGCTTTGCGTATTCTTTTTGCAAAAGTCTGTCTTTTTTGCCACGTTCGGCTGTGGGGTCAAAGGGGATTTCTATGCCGTCCGCGGCGGTACGCGCGGCTTTTTTAACGGCGTAAAGCCTGACGGCAAAGCTGTCGGAGCCGAATGGGAAGCAAACGGCTACGTTTACTTTTATTTTCTTTTCGGCGGCGGCAAGCGACGCTTCGAGACGGTTGGGAAGCACCGTGACGAAGTTGAGTTTGAGCGAGACGGCTTTTTTTACTCTTGTCACCGTTTCTTCCGCGCTTATATACGGGTCGCAGACGGACAAGGCTACGCGCGCGGCAAACTTGTCGGCTTTATATATTTTGAATTCCGTTTCCAAGCTTTCCTTGCTCATGCCGAAAAGCTTTGCGGTATCTTCTATGTCAAGCCCGAACTCTTGCTCGCGCTCGGCTTTTTCCTCCGCGCTTTCGTAAGCTTCGTCAAGGTTCGGCGTTGTTTTTTCGCCTTTTTCCTTGGGGTTTTCTGCCGCCTCCTCCGAGATTTCTTTGTTGTTTTCGACTTCTTTTTCTTCCTTTTTTTGCGCGGGTTCTGTCGTTATATCTTCTTTTATGGGTTCGTCCGCTTGCTCGTAAGAAAATGTTTCTTCCGTTGCGGGTTCTTCCCTAACTTCTTGAGCCGTATCTTTTGCGGATTGCTCGCAGTTTTCGACGGTTTCGATATCGACAAATCCGCTTTTTCCGCCTAAAAGTATAGGGGAATCGTCATGGAGTTTTGCCTCCTCTTCGCACGCTTTTGCTTGAACGGCTTCAACCGTTTCTGTTTTTTCGGCGGCTTCCTGCTTTTCCGCCCCCTCATCGGCTACAAAATCGGCAGATTGAGCGGACGGAGCGGAATTTTCTTCCGCCGCGCTTACGGTTACGG
>CAKQSU010000194.1 GCA_934273135.1 uncultured Clostridia bacterium | reverse complement strand
TTTCGGGGTCGACGGTGACAAAGTACCCTTCGCAAAGGCAAACGATTTTGCCTTTTATATACGCAAGATTGCCGCGAAGATACGACCAGCTGTCCGTTCCGTCCTCGTTCTTTTTGTCGTGTAAGTCGAAAATTTCAGTCTTAGCTATCACGCCCTCGCCGACCTTGTATTTTGCGACAACTCCTTTCTTGTTATTTGGACCGACAAAAGAATAATAAATATATTCGCCGTCCGTACACGCGCCGCTTATGCCGTCAAAGCCGCCGACTATCATTCGCGTTTCTATTTGGTTAAGGTTGTATTCCGCCGTTTTGCCGGATTTTTCGCAATACTTAACGAAGTCCGAAAAAGTCAAGAAGTTTTCTTCTCCGTAGGTCATAACGTCAATGCAATCGATATTGACCGTAGCCGGGTCGCCGTTATAATCTAAGAAGTTGTTGTTTTTGAACGCAATTATAATTTCGTTGTCGCCCTCGAAAAAATTAAATCCATCGATTTCTATCTGCGAGTAAACGCCGCCTGTTTTTTCTATATCGTTAGTCTTTTTTGCGCCTTTTACGATAACGTCGTCGCCTATTCCTTTAAAAGCACCGTTAGCATAAACCGTCATAACTTCGTTCAATCTCAAATTTTCGGAATAGTAGCCGTCGGACGAAAGAATATAGCCGTTGGCAATTGTCAGTCTTATACTGCCGTAACAACCTTTTTTTACGTTTACGGTGATTTTAAGGCTTGCTTTTTCGCCCTCTTTCAAGGATTTTTCAAACGAGCCGACAAACGTTACGTCGCCCGTTAAAACGTAATCTTCGCCCCTTAAAACGTATGATTTGCCGTTTTTTATAACACCACCCGTTATTTTCCCGTTTTCCGCTTCCGTGCGGCTGAAAACTTTTAACGGCAGCAAATATTCAAGTTCCGCATTGTCATTAAATCTTAGTTCCGCAACGATTTTTTCTCCGAAAATCGCCTTATTATCGCCGTTTTTGAGCGTGAAATCGTCGGCGGAAAGGATAATTCTGTTGCCGCTTTCAAAAGTTCCTCTTAAAAGTATATCGGACGAAGAAAGGGCTTTGCCGTCTTTTACCGTCGGCGCGTTCTCCGCTTTTACCGACAAAAGCTTGCCGTTGGTAAATTCCTCTTCGCTTAAAACGCTTACGGGGATATCGAGCCAAACGCTTTCGCCTTTATGCGTAAAAGTCGCTTTGACGGAAGTTTTTCCTATCGTCATCGAGTCGTCGTCTATGACGTAATCGCCCCCGACTTCCACAATCGTTCCGTCGTTATAGGCGGCTTCGAGCTTCATTCCGTCGGGCGCAAATTTTTCGTTTTCCTTGTAACAAACGATATACGGTTTTTCCAGAAAATACAGCTTATCAAGCATTACCGGCGTAAGGGAGATGTCGAGGAATGCTTCTTTTTCTTCAAACGTCGCCGTCACTCGCCCGCCGTTTTCGGAAAAGTCCTTAGGCACGTTAAGCGTGAACTTATCGGCAAGCACTTCGTCGTCGTAAACGTCCACGCCGATTGAATAGGTTGCTTTAAGCACAAAATCGCTTTTTACGGGAAAAGCCTTGCCGTTTGCGTAATATTCCTTTCCTTCCTTAAGAGAAAGGGTTAAGCCCTCTAAAACGGGGTCTGAAACCTTTTCTTTTACGTTCGCGTTCAAATACTCGTTAAGCCGTTTTTTGTAGGATAAATATGACGATACGGGGATAATGGCTAATACTAAAAACACAGCGGCAACCGACGATAATATTATTATTTTTTCTAATCTTTTACGCATTGTTTTGCTCCTTTATCTCCGTTTCTTTTAAGCCGTTTATCGCCTTTTGGGTTGCAAAATACCCCCATAAAAGACAAGAAGCGACAATTAAAATATCCAAATCGTATATGACGGGCTTCCACCACTGCCACGAGCGGAAAGTAGCCGTAGAAGAAACCCTTTCGCTTGCTTCTCCCTTCTCGTTATACTCGGCGTTTATATACTGAACGCGCAAGTACGCGTAAGTTACGTGTTTTACGGCTTCGCGAAGCCTTGCTTGCAAACGCGGGGTTGACGAATAGGAATAGTCTAACTTATACGGCGAAGCGGGACCGTTTAGCTTAGTCATCATGCCGAGGTCTCCGCCCGCTCTGAGCGCGCCGTCCATATTCATGTAATATGACCCGGCATCGTCCGAACAGTCGGTGATAATCATTCCTTTAAAAACCCATTCGCCGCGCACGACGCCTTCTATCATAGCTTGGCTTCTGCCCGCGTACACCGCGCCGACCCTATTGTAAGCCGACATCATCGCCACGCAATCGGCTTTCTGTACAGCCATTTTGAAAGGTTTTAAGTAAATTTCGCGCATGGCTTGCTCGGTAACGAAGGTATACGCGCCCTTTCTGCCCGATTCCGTTTCGTTCAAAGCAAGATGCTTGATGAAAGCGTATCTGCCCGTGTTCTGCAAGCCTTTTATCGCAAAAGAGAGTATTTCGCCCGAAAGAAAAGCGTCCTCGGAATAGTATTCGAAGTTTCGCCCGCCGAAAGGCGTTCTGTGAATGTTGCAACCGAACCCGTAAAGCCCGTTGACGGATACGGAAATCATATCTTTGCCGAAGCTCATTCCGTAGCGGTAGGCAAGGTTTTTGTTCCAGGTCTGAGCTACTACCGGGTTGCCGGGATAAGCAGTTCCTCTCGGTGCGCCCGAAAAGGATTTTATCTGCGACGGTCCGTCATAGTCTATCAATTCTATTTTGCCGATAGAAGCTATCTTTTGCGTGGTTGCGTAAGCGTTGCTCACCATGTTCACCGCCTCTTCGATTGAGAGTTGGTCGAGCAATTTTTCCCAGTCGGGGTCGAAATAATCCTTGCCTAATTTTAGCCCTGATTCCGTTATTTTGCCCGTAGAATCGGAAACGCTAAGCCCGTTTTTCTCGTTCCATTTTACCTTTTCCGTCGAAACTTTTTCGCCGCTTAACGAAGTCGTGGCGTTATCCCATTCGTCCGCAAAGTTCTTTGAATAATCCTTGACGGCGTTCTGTTTTTCGTTGAGCGCGCGCTGTTTCATAGGCTCAACGGCGGCAGGGTCGGGCATGTTCGCGCGGGTGACGTATTCAACAGCCGTAACGCCGTCGTCGTTGCCGTCAAGCGAAGCCCCGTCCCACGCGTCATCGCCGGTAAACTTGTTGTAAACCTTTTCGCCCGAATAGTAATCGGTTTGTACCTTTATGTCGTTTTTGACGGTAAAAGTAAGTTTGTTGTCCTCAAACTCCTTTTCGTCATGACAATTTTGCATCAATTTGAGAACGTATTCGCCCTTTTCAAGCTCGTAACC
>CAKQSU010000193.1 GCA_934273135.1 uncultured Clostridia bacterium | reverse complement strand
ACTTTGAAGCCTCGTTCCGATAAAAATAAAGCAAGCGAGGACATACCTATTCCGCCGATGCCTATAAAATAAATTCTGTTTGAAAAACTCACAGGAAAGCCCATAAAAAACCCGTCGTCTATATATTATATTAAAAAAAATGTCAAAATTTCGATTTTTTTAAAAAAAATTTCGAAGAGTTAAAAAAAAGTTTAAAAAAACAGGCTTTAAGAATTTGAATTTATTTTTAATCTATGGTATGATTATGGCATAAGTAAAAACGAATATATTATCGTCTTGCGGTTTTTAGGCAAATAATCTTCAAACGCCTTAAAAATATTATGAATGATAAAAGATATGAAGGAGTCAAACACATGCAAATTACAGACGTAAGAATCAGGCTTGTACCCTTGGTAGGAGACGGCAGATTAAAAGCCGTTGCTTCCGTTACTATCGACGATTGTTTCGTTGTACACGATATGAAGATTATTGCCGGCGCAGACGGGCTTTTTGTTTCGATGCCGAGCAGAAAATCTTCCGACGGAACATATAAGGACATTGCTCACGCGATTAACAACGAAACGCGCGAATACCTTATCGGCAGCATTATGGCGGCGTATAAGGAAGAACTTGCAAAAGCAGAGCAAAAATAAGTTAAAGCAAAAAAAGCCTTTCGGTTAAACTTAACCGAAAGGCTTTTTTTGTCGTTTACACAGCCGCAGACGAGCTTATAATTGTGTCCGCGCCGACGAGAACATCGGCGTAAGGCACTTTTTCGTTGTCGGCTTTTATCGTCATTTTTCCCTTGCCGCCGATTTCGTCCGGTTTTGAAACAGTAATTACAACGTTGCCGTGCAAATCGGTGCGGTAAACGGTTGCCGGCTCGTAAGAAAGCGTCGGGTCGGTCAGGTTATCGAGTGTTATTTGCCGAGGATGTTTGAACTTATTGTGTTCACCGCAAGAAATAACGGCGTATTTAGGCTGAATTTTTGCTAAAAATTCCTTTGTGGAGGACGTTTCGGAGCCGTGATGCCCGACCTTTAATACGTCGGCGGTAAGATTAGTATCTTTATAGTAATCGAGAAGCTCTTTCTCCGTTTCCTTTTCGGCGTCGCCGACGAATACAAACTTATTGTCGGCGTAGGTAAGCATAATTATAGGAGAATAATTATTGTTGTTTTTATAAGCAATCTCGTTTCTATTAGCCGTCGGAGTAAGAAAATCAAAAGAACAATTGTATACATTGTTGTTTTCGTCCTTAATCTCGAACAGTAGGTCGCTGTCCTTGTTGAAAAATTCGTATCCGCAGTTTTCTTCTACGATTAAGTTAAGAAAATTGCAGTACAGATTTGTGTTGCTCGGCGTGCCGCCGGCTTCCTTGGTCAAGCCTTGGTTAAAGTCCTTAGGCAAAGACGAGGCTTTTTCATTGGTTGAAAGAACATACGGACGATAAACGTAATCAACTTCGTAATTTTTGAAGATTACTTCCATTCCGCCGATATGGTCGGCGTCCTGATGGGTTGCGATTAAATAATCGAACTTGGTTATTTCGAGCTTATCTATGTAATTTTTGAGTTTTGTTTTGCTGTCTTTCGACGTGTCGCCGGAATCGATGATCATATTCTTGTTGTTAGGAAACTGAATAATAATCGCGTCGCCCTGATTAACGTCTACGTAATGAATTTTCAAATCAGACTCGAGCTTGCCTTCTATCGGCGTCCCGGACGAATTTCCGCTGCCGGACGGGACTATATAATGCTTGTAATAATAGTAACCCGCGACCAACAGCAAAACAAGGATAATAATTAAAACGACTTGCCAAAAACTTGTTTTCTTCTTTTTTGTTTTTCTTTTAGCCATAATATTCAATAATCAAAAGATACGCAATGCGCCGAAAACGTAAAAACTACAAATGCCACTTTTTTATTATCTCGTTCTTCATCGAAGTGAAGCCGAACAATATATAACCGAGCAGAACAACGGCGCAAGTAATGAGGTTTATTTTGTTTAAAAGAGCAAATTTATCCCAGCCGGAAAGCAAAATTATCGTTGACCCCGCGCCGAGCAAAAATATTACGAGCGAAAAACCGAGGCAGAGCTTGGAACGTTTTTCACTGATAAAACTAATCATAGACAAAACTACGATTACGCAAAGACCTATTCCGGGATAAACGTAAGAAATAAGCCATAATCTTAAAGATAATTTTTCCGCAAAATAAAGCAGTACCACAATCGTGACAACCTGCAAAACGATTTTGCGAAACGCGCTTCTTTTAGATAATATCGTATGCGCGACAAGTACCCAAAGGTAAATTATGCCCCAAACGACGAGCCAGAACCAACCGACCGACGGGGTCGTCATATAATTGACGGTTGTGCATACGGCTATCGCGACGATAGAAATAAACAAGAACAATTTTGTTAAGAACAAGCCCGTTTTTGCCGTTGTTTCGTTTTTCGTCCTCAGCGTATACAAGCAGTCCGATTGTTCGCTTACTGTTTCGAGGTGATTAAAACAAACGGGGCAAAAACTCTTTTCCGTGTCTACGTCTACATTGCAGTATTTACATCTTTTCATAAACTACTCTCCCAATAATTGCTGAAAAGCGTTACTTTTGCTCCTAACGCGGAAATTTTGCGGACAAAAACTCTTTCGATATCCGTTTCCGTGAAGTTGCGAGAGAAAGTAATATAAAGGTTATCTTTAAACCCTACTACGCCCGTCTGATGCCCGCAAGAAAACGTCGGCGTGATAGCGAAAATAACGTGCCTGATGTACGCCGCCACGCTTTCGGGGAAAACAACTTGACCGAGGTTTGAAAAATCTACCGTTTGCAAGACTTCGCCGACTTTCGAATACGCCGCGCGCATGACTAAGTTTTTGAGCGGCAAAGGAGTCATTTTTATAAAAAAGTTGCGTTCGGTTTTGACGTTTTCGTGAATAATATCGTCTAAAGCTTCTTTATCGATTCCTTTTGTAATCTGTTCCTGAGCCGACAAAACAAGGTCGTCAAAGCTCGGCTCCGAAACGTTATAATCGTGAGAAAATCTTGCAAACATCGTAAAATTGCGAAGAGTTTCGCCGCCATAGCGTTTGCGAAGATTACAAGGAACAAGTACGGTCAAAAATTTGTTGGCTACGGGCTTGTTCTTTAAAAACGCCTCGTAAATCGATTGCATATATACAGCCGATAAAAACGCGGTTACGGTTACGCCGAATTTTTTAGCGCAATCCTTAACTTCGGGTAAAGATATTTTTGCGGTTATCATTCCGCAACCGTCATACGAAAACGGCGTGCCGCCGATATGGTACGGTTTGCGTATTTTTTACGTTTTGCAGCTTA
>CAKQSU010000192.1 GCA_934273135.1 uncultured Clostridia bacterium | reverse complement strand
GTGCTGGCTTACGGAACAGACTATGCGTGAAAATTACTTCCGCGCGTTTGAAATCGTAATCGAAGAAGGCAGAGCGTTTAACGTTATGACTTCTTTCAGCCGTATCGGCACGCAAGCGGTTGCAAACTGCGTACCCTTCACGAAGAACTTCTTGCGCAACGAATGCGGTCTCCCCGGCATAGTCGAAACCGACTGCGCGGGAGATATGACCGATGGCAAGCACGGCGAAGCTTACGTTTCGAGAATAGTCAACGTTTATATCGGCGCAACCGATTTGAACGAATACAATTACGGTAACGACGTCGAAGACTATGCCGGCAGCGGCGTAACGTTTGCAAACTTTGCTCCGAATGCCGAAGGTAAAGGCGATTACGGCAAGCTCGGTCAGGCGATGAGAGAATCCGCAAAGAGAATTCTGTATGCCACCGTAAACAGCAACGCCATGAGTACCATGTCTTCCGGTATGAAAATCGTCAAGATAACTCCGCCGTGGAAAGTTGCGGTAAACGCCGCGAACATTTCGCTCGGAATTCTGCTCGGTTTGTCCGCTCTCTGGCTCGCAGCCGATATAGTTTGGCGTTATATAAAGGCAAAAAAGGCTGACTAAACAATATAGTTCATACATTTTATATCTTCCTTTTTCTCCCGTGATCAGTGTGGTTGCGGGAGGATTTTTTTTTGAGTTGAAAATTGAAAGGTGAAAATCACGTTACCGCTTTTAACATAGACTACTTCCGTATCGTAGCCGAAAGCAACGTTCTCTTTACGTTAGCATAATAGCGTAAAAAGTCGACCTATAAGTCGATTAACAAACAAAAAAACGGGTGCCGCGGATTGCAAAACGCAATCCGCGGCACCTTTATCGTTTCTCAAAAGAAAAACTTTTTCCGTGTTAAATAACGTTTACGGGGATATAAACGCCCTTTGAAATTTAATGATATTTTAAGCAAAACTTATGATATTATAAAGTCGACTTTAGTTTATCATAAAAAATAAGATATGTCAAGATATTTGAAAGTCAAAAATCGAAAAGTTATATACGCGTGTTCACATACGCGCGAAAACGCAGGCGCACACGCAAAAATTTCTTGATATTTTTAGCTTTATTTGTTTGACTTTAAGAGCGGAAATAATTATAATATTTTGCATTATAGTTATTGATTGTTCGCATGCGAACAATCAAGGCAAAAATTTATTTATAGTTTGCAAAAAAAGGAGGGTAAACCTAAAAATGAAATACATAGGGCATAAAATAAGAATCGTCAGCAATATGATAAAAAGATACACCGACGATAACTTGCGTCTGCCGCGTTCAAAGGACATAACGACTATGGTTATAGGCTTTTTGTACGAGAGCGAACTCGAAAAAAAGGAAGTTTTCCAAAAGGACATTCGGGAAAAATTCGGTATGAGCCGTTCGGCGGTCACGGGGCTTGTCGACAGAATGGAAGAAAAGGGGCTTGTAGTAAGAAAAAAAGCGCAGAAAGACGGGCGACTTAAAAAGGTCGTTCTCACAAAGAAGTGTCGGGAAACTTGCGACGTGACCTTTGCCGCCTTAAAATCTCTCGAAGATATGCTCGTAAAAGGTTTCAGTGAAAAAGAAAAAGACACGCTTATGACCTTGCTTGAAAAAGTTCACAAAAACATTATTTCCGCCGAGGAAAAAACCGACGGAACGGGAAAGGAGGAGTCGGCAAAAGATGATTAAAAGGCTTGCAAAATGTATAAACGGGTATTGGAAAAACGCCATTTTAACGCCCGTGTTCGTTATGATGGAAGTCGTAATGGATATTGCGATACCGTACGTCATGACTTTTTTGCTTCAATGCTTCGAAGCCGACGTTATGGACGTTAAAAAGGTGCTTTTGTACGGCGGCGCGCTTCTTCTAATGGCGGTAATCGCGCTTGTTTTCGGCGCGCTTTCGGGGACGCATTGCGCGCGGGCATCGAGCGGGTTTGCGGCGAACATGCGCAGGGATATGTTCTACGCGCTTCAAAACTATTCGTTCGGCAACATAGATAAATTTTCGCCCGCTTCGATAGTTACGAGAATGACGACGGACGTCAACTTTGTTCAGCAGGCGTTTATGATGGTGATAAGAATGGCTGTTCGCTCGCCGTTGATGCTTGTTTTCGGCATAATAATGTGCGTTGTCGTCGGCGGGAAAATCGCCGCCATTTACGCCGTGGTTATCCCCGTCATGATAGTCGCGCTTATCCTTATTTTCATCGGCGCGAGCAAATACTTTAAGACGCTCTTTAAAAAATACGATAAGATGAACAATATCGTGGAAGAGGACGTGCGTGGCATGCGCGTGGTAAAATCCAACGTCAGAGAGGATTACGAAACGCAAATATTCACTTCCGCTTCGGACGACATCCGCAAGCAGTTCACCAAGGCGCAAAGGATAATCGTTTTGTGCAACCCGCTTATGCAGCTTTCAATGTACGTTTGCATAACGCTCGTGTTCTACTTCGGCTCGAAAGCAATCATCGGCACGGCGGGCGTGGACCTCGATACGAGCAAACTAACCACGCTCGTTACGTACTCGTCGCAGATACTCATGAGCCTTATGATGTTCTCGTTCGTGTTTATGCAGACGGTCATCGCCAAGGCTTCCGCCGAGAGAATTTACGAGGTTTTGGAGGAAGTACCCGAAATAAAGGACAACAAAAACCCCGTCTTAGAAGTTAAAGACGGCTCGATAAGCTTTAAGAACGTGTCGTTCAGTTACGCAAAAGACGCAAACAAACTGAGCTTAAAAGACGTAAACATCGAAATTAAAAGCGGCGAAACGATAGGAATCATCGGCGGAACGGGAAGCGGAAAATCCACGCTCGTTCAGCTTATTCCTCGCCTTTACGACGTGACGAGCGGAGAAATCGACGTGGGCGGCGTAAACGTCAAAGATTACGATTTGGAAGTTTTGAGAAAGTCGGTAGCCATGGTATTGCAGAAAAACGTGTTGTTTTCCGGCACCATACGCGAAAACCTGAAGTGGGGCAACGAGGGCGCGACCGACGAGGAGATAAACGAAGCAATTCGCTTGTCTTGCGCGGACGAATTCGTGGAGAGAATAGGCGGGCTTGACTTTAAAGTGGAGCAAGGAGGCGCGAACCTTTCGGGCGGGCAACGCCAGCGTGTGCTTCTTGCAAAAGCGCTTTGCTGCGCACGCAAGATTCTTGTCCTTGATGAACCCGTAACGGGACTTGACCCGCTTGTGACCGCGGATATGTATTCCATACTTCGCACGATAAACGATGAGGGTGTGACCGTTGTTATGGTCTCACACGAAATAGACGATGCCGTTAAACAGGCGTCGAAAATACTGCACTTAAAACACGGCGTTGAAT
>CAKQSU010000191.1 GCA_934273135.1 uncultured Clostridia bacterium | reverse complement strand
AAAAGCCGCCTTTTAGGTAATTATTGATGAAGAATGCAATCCCTAAGTTTACACGACTTTAAAAGGATATTCGCCCTCGTTTTGCCCCGTTTTAAAGTCCTCCGGCAGCAAAACTTTGCCGCAAAAAGCTTTGCTCACGTATAAAGCCGAGCCGACTTTCGGTTCGCAGGTTAAGTTGTTGTCTTTAATAAGCCGCTCAATCGGCGTTTTGAGTTTGGCGGAAACGCCCGCAAGCGTGTCGCCCTCTTCAAAATAGTAAATAAAATTTTCTCCACAGCGAAGCGGCGTTAATAAGTTGCTCATACGAAGAATATATTAAACCGACGGCTAAAATATAACTTTTCGGTTAAATCTCCGACCGCCGGGTTCAAGGTGAAAAATGAAAAAACTTTATCGCACCGTTGCTTTTGTAACGATACTTTCCTGCGCCGAAAGATTCATCGGCTTTATATACAGAATTTTTCTTTCGCGCTACGTCGGCGCGGAAGGACTCGGACTTTACCAAATCGCATTGTCCGTTGCGGGCGTGGTGGTCACCCTCACGGCGAGCGGGATACCCGTAACCGTGTCGCGGCTTATGATAAAGGAAAAATCGTTAAAGGGCGGCAAGGCGGGCGCGGACGTCGTAACCGCGGGGATTATTGCCGCGCTTGCAATCAGTATCCCCGTATGCATGTTTTTGTACTTCGCAAAGCCCCTTTTAAGCGGCTTTTTTGCCGACGAACGGTGTTACGACGTGCTTGTCGTAATGCTCCCGGGAATAGTCTTAACGTCCGTTTACGCGGTTATACGCGGGTTTTTCTGGGGAAACAGGTATTACGGCGCGTACTCTATAATCGAGCTTATAGAAGAGCTTAGTATGTTTATAGCGGGCGTTATTATCATCACAAAAACGCGCGACGCCTTTTCTTCCGCAATAGGCGCGGGGCAAGCCGTTCTTATTTCATACGTCGTTTCTTTTATAATTTCGACCGTTACTTTCGTGATAAAAAGCGGGCGCGTGGCAAACCCCGTAAAACAGTTTCGCCCGCTCATTTGCTCCGCTTCGCCGATAACGCTCACAAAAACCCTCACTTCTCTTACGGGCTTTTTGGTCGCGCTCGTTATCCCGGCAAGGCTTGCCGCCTCTGGCGTAAGCGGGGCGGAAGCGACAAAAAGCTTCGGCGAACTCACGGGCATGGCTTTGCCGCTACTCTTTATTCCCTCGACCATAATCGGCTCAATCGCCCTCGTTTCTTTGCCGGAAATCTCCGAAAGTTATTATTCGGGCAATCCCGAAAGGCTTGTTAGCGGCGTAAAAACGGCGTTCTCGTTTTCGGTTTTCGTCTCTGCGCTGATAATACCGATTTTTATCTCTTGCGGGGAAGAAATCGGCAAATTCGTTTACGACAACGCGCAAGCGGGCAGATATCTTTCCGTTTCGGCGATAATAATGCTGCCGATGAGCGCGTCCTTGATTTGTTGCAGCGTTTTAAACTCCCTCGGCAAAGAAAAGCTTACGCTTTTGAACTTTCTTGCGGGGGCGGTATGCATGTTCGCCGCAATATGGTTTTTAACGGCGAAAATCGGCATTTATTCGCTTATCGTCGGCTATGGCATAAGCTACGTCGTCACCGCGCTTCTCGACTTTTTTCTGACCGTTAAAAGCCTTGAAAACAAGGGCGGTTTGAAAAAGTCTTTCCTTTTGACGTTCGTTTACGTAATCCCCGCTTCGGCGTTTGCCTGTTTTTTAAACGGCTTACTCTCAAAAGTTTTGAGCGGATTTTTCCTTATACTCACCGTTAGCGTTGTTTCGGCGGCGTTTTCTTTCGCGCTTTTATCCGTCGGCGGCGCGATAAATATAAACGAGCTTTTCCCGTTCTTAAAGAATTTAAAGACAAAAAGAAAAAAGAAACGCTTCTCTGCTTGACAAAACGCAATAAAAAGTAATAGAATGTGTATTGCAGAGTAGCACCAAAAGCGTTAAGTGCCGTATAACGGGATGTTGAATACGGACGAAAAGGCTTTTCGCCTTGCGGTTTTTGGGCGCATCCAATGCTAACGCATATTTTTCTATACGTTTTTTATTGGAACTCTTCTTCTACACTTAGGAGGAGTTTTTTTATGTACCTTTTTTCACTTTTTTTAGCCGAGCCGCCAAAGAGCTTTAACGTAGCCGAAATTTTTTCAAACGTTATAACGAGCTGGTATTTTTACCTTATCCTCGCCGTTTTTATCGTCGGCGTGTTCGTTTTAACGGCGGTCAAAAAACCGAAATTCGCGGTAAAAGCGACCGGCGCGAGAAAGACCGCTTACCTTGCGGTTCTCGTTGCCCTTTCCTTTATTGCAAACGTGTTTTCTTTCGGGTCGAATCTTTGGAAGTTCTCGCTTTTGCATCTCGTAGGCTTTATTGCGGGCTTTATTTTAGGTCCTGCGGACGGGTTCGTCGTCGGCTTTTTAGGCGACTTAATCGCCGGGATAATCGCGCCGCAAGGCGTTTACAACCCGCTTATAGGCGTTTCGAGCGGACTTTGCGGGCTTATTCCGGGGCTTTTGTTCGGGTATAGCGACAAAAAGCAATATCTCAAAATAGTCGTTTCCTACGTTTTGGTGTACGTTTTCTGTTCGCTTCTTTTAAACACCGTCGCAACGTACTTAATGTATCTCACGAGCAGTACAAAGTACCCCACGCTTTTAAGTTACGTTCTTTACCGCCTCGTCCCCACTTTCATAACGGTTTTCTGCGTAAATCTCACTGTAACCACGCTTATTTTTAAACCGCTCACCATGCTCAAAAATTCCCTTTCAAAGCCCGTTTAAAACGGCGATGCGTTGTCAATCATATAATGCAGTAACGGCAAAAGGAGCGGCATTTTATGATTACGGGGCTTATCATAGGGTTTGTGGCGGGCGCGAATTTCGGCTTTATAGTCTGCGCGCTTTTCGCCGCGCGGAAAAGCTAAGGCAAAACGTTAAAAAAACCGAAACAAAAGTTTTCGGCATTAAAAACGGCTTTCGCCAAACGACAAACGAATAAAACGATAAAAGAGCCTAAAAAGAGCGGCGACAAGGAATTATCTTGCCGCCGCCCGTTTTTTATTCGAATCTTTTGTCTATCGTATAAGTAGGCACGAGTTCGTGTACGAGCTTTTTCATCTCGTCCGTTTCTTCGTAGGCCGCTTTATAAAGCATATCGAGCGAAGCGAAGAATTTTTCTTCGTCGAAGTCGATGGGTTTCGCAACGGAAATTTTGCCGTTCGCCGTCTTTTTAAGCCCCTCTTCCTTCATGAGCCGCTCTTCGTAAAGCTTTTCGCCCGGGCGAAGCCCCGTGTAAACAATCTTTATATCCTTATCCGGTTCGTGACCCAAAAGGCGTATGAGGGTCACCGCC
>CAKQSU010000190.1 GCA_934273135.1 uncultured Clostridia bacterium | reverse complement strand
GTGTAATGTTTGGGCGGCGTGGTTTGCTTTTCGACGGGCAGAAAATTTACGTTCACTTTGTCGCCTTTTTCAAGCTTAGGGAGAAGTTTGTCTTTCTTTTCGCCGCCGTCGAACTTTGTCCAGCCGGGCTCTACGATTGCGGTGCCTTTTAATACGTAATCTTCTTTTCCGCCGAGAGAAACGGTTAATTCCGTCTTTTCCGCAATGCAGTCCTCGGTGCAAAAAACAGCGACAAAACGCCGCAAAACGGCTGAATAAACGGTAAATTCCTCATCACTCAAATCCTTTTTAGACGGGATTTTGTATGTCGGCGTGAGCGCGGAGTGCGACTCTATTTTCGAATCGTCGAATATCGTTTTTTTGTCCTTGAAAGTAACGGGGTAGCCGAGCTTTTTTACGTTTTCGAGAATTTCTTTAAACTTGCCTTTTTCGTTCGTTGCGAGGTATTCCGAGTTAGTCCTCGGGTAGCTAAGATAGCCGTTTTCGTACAGCTTTTGCGCGATTGCGAGCGATTTTTCCATAGGCATTTTATATTTTTTGCCTAAAAAATTCTGCAATTTCGTGAGCGAATAGAGTTTGCCCGGCGCAAGGGTTTCCTTTTTAGATTTTTTATCGGTGACGATCGCCTCTAATTTGTTCATTCGCTCGCAACAAATCTCGGCTTTTTTCTTTTCGTCCTTATTGAATTTATATTTTGAAGTAAGTTCGACGATTTCGCCGTTAGTTTCCGCAGAAGAAACAAGCGCGTAATAAACTTCCGGCTTAAAGTTTTCAATCTCCGTGTCGCGGTCGTAAATGGTTTTGACTATCGGCACGATTACGCGCCCTACGCGTAGGAGAGAACCCGTTTTGAGCGTTACGAAGCGCGTTAAGTTAACGCCGTAAAGCCAGTCTACGTAAGTGCGGGCAAAGCCCTCGTTGGCTAAGTTTTCGTATTCGCCCTCGTCCTTTCTCTCGGAAAAAGCCTTTTTAACGGTCTGCGGGGTCTGGTCCGGGAGCCAAAGCCGTTTGAAAGGCTTAGGCGCGGAAAGCGCGTTTTTCACACAAAGCCTTACGATAATTTCACCCTCTCTGTCGGAGTCGCCCGCGTTGACTATTTCCGTCACGTCCGCGCGGTTTACAAGGCTTTTTATGACTTCAAACTGCTTTTTAACGCCGGCGTCGCCGTTTTTAAGCTTGAACGTAAAATTATCGGGGAAGCACGGAAGATTTTCCATTGTCCATTTTTGTTTTCCGTCTTTCGGCTTTTCGTCCTCGGGAAGATAGTCCTCGACGTCGCTTAAAGAAAACAAATGCCCGAATGCCCACGTGACGATATATTCGGAATTTTCGAAATATCCGTTCTTTTTATTCATTTGTCCCAAGCCCGCCACGATGTTTCTCGCAAGGCTGGGCTTTTCGGCAATTATCGCTATCATAGTTAATATATGTTACCATTTATCGGCGAAAAAGTCAAACTTAACGAAAGTAAAACCGCAGCTAAGTAAAACTTTTTGTTCACCGCCGCGGCTGAATGCTGTTATTGTTTTTTGAAAAGGAATATTGCTTGAGAAATCGAAGCGATTGACGGAATTACTATATATGAAATTACCATTACTCCGTACCAAAAGTTATCGTGAAAGCTGCCGCTAAAGTTACACGACATATACGAGCGCGTAACGGCGTATCCGCACGAAACCAACAAAACATAGCCGTAAAAAAGAACTTTTGCAAGCAGCACTAAAGCCGTCATCAAACGAGGTTTATGACGACTCAAGAGTACGATTTCAACTGTGACGAACGCAATATAAAACAAAAAAGGTATCGTCAAACCCGTATCGGGAACCGGCAAGCCTGAGCCTGAGTTAGCAAACCCGCCCCGTATTATGGACAAAACGTATACGATAAACATGAGAATCAAAGCCGAATATAAAGTTATTTTCGTTGATTTTTCCATGTGTTTCTCCTTTTTGCATTGCGCAAATTATCAACTTGCTAACATTATATAATAAAAACGAGAGTTTGTCAAGACCCCGCGGTAAAATCTGCCTGCGGGGTCTTGCTTTTGCTACATTTCAACTTGTGCTTACTCTTGGGGTTTTGCTTCCGTTATTTCGCCTTTTTTGCTTTTTATTGCGTAGATAATAACGTACGACGCCAAAGCCGCCGTTACGGCGAATATTACCGCGTCAACGGCAAGAAGCGCGATTACCCACGAAGGCGTGGTGTAAGCGTAAACTATGCCTTTGCCGTAACCGTTCATCGCGCAAGAGTTTGCAACGGTGTACAGAATGTTTTTGGCGGCGCGGCGGATACAGGTTACGTCCGTTGAGGAAGTCGTTTGTTGCGGCGACTTGCCCGCCGAAAGGTTCAAATCCCCACCGGCGCGAATCATCTGGTCCGTGTCCATATATTTTTTAAGGTTGAAGTCGGTTATAACCATTCCGTTAAAACCCCATTCTTCACGCAAAAGGGAAGTAAGGAGCGCGTAGCTTCCGCCCGTCCATACGCTGCCGATACGGTTGAACGAGGACATAACGGCGGTAGCTCCGCCATCCTTGACGGACATTTCGAACGGCAGGAAGTAATTTTCACGCATGGCTTGTTCGTTTGCCCAGGTCAAAAGTCCGTTATCGTCGCGCTTGGTTTCCTGTTCGTTCAAAGCGAAATGTTTAAGGTATGTGTAAACGCCCTTGCTTCTTGCGCCCTTAACGACGCTGGAAGCCATTACGCCAGACAAAAGTCCGTCCTCGGAATAGTATTCGAAGTTTCTTCCGCCGAACTGCGAACGGTGCAGATTCATTGCGGGAGCATACCATCCGGAATACGGTCTGCCGTCGCCTTTTTCGTTGCCGATTAAGCCCTCTTCGCCTATCATTTTTCCCATTTCGAGAGCTAAATCTCTGTTCCACGTTGCGGCGAGAACGCTTTCGCTTGCGTAATAGCAAGTGTCGTAAACCGCGCTGTCGCCCATAAAGAGAGCAAAGCCCATAGGTCCGTCCGCGTCGGTGGTGAGAGGTTTATCTATACTCTCTATCGCAAGAGTACGGAAGTTGCCCGTCGAAATGAGCGAAACCATTTCGGAAACGGTGAGTTGATTTAAAAGCTTATCCCAAAGTTCGTCGTCGTAATCCTTGCCGATGAGTTGCCAAAGCTTTACGTCAGTTCTTTCGGAAGAAAGCGAGGTTTTACTCTGCTCGGGCATAGAAGAAGAATACCACGGGTCGGACTCGTTGCTCGAAGATTTCACGCTCCATGTGTTTATGAATTCCTGCGTGACGGAGCGATAATTCTTTTCGGTTGCGCCTTTTAGGACGTTGAAGTTTTCAAAATTGTTTTTACGGGAAAGATATTCTTTAACCCCGGACGAAACATCGTCGAAAAGGTTTGTTA
>CAKQSU010000189.1 GCA_934273135.1 uncultured Clostridia bacterium | reverse complement strand
GAGCAGAGGGGAGAAAGAAGAGTATCAAAAACCGCTTGACAGAAAAATTATTTTGTAATATATTAAAAGAGGGGAGTTTTCCCGCACGAATTATTTAAAATCAAACGACGGATAGCGAAAACATGAAAATAGCAATTCTCGAGGACGAGCCTCAGGCAGCAAAGACCCTTTCCGGGTACATAGAAAAGTTTTTTGCCGCGCGCGGCGAGAACGTCAATCTTCGCATTTATAACGATGCGTTTACGCTTCTGGAAGAATACCGTTCGGACATGGACGTTTTGTTTATGGACATTCAAATGAATCTTATGAACGGCATGGAGGCGGCAACGCGTATTCGCAGACAGGATCCACGCGTTCTCATCGTGTTCGTTACAAACCTTGCGCAGTACGCCGTGGAGGGTTACGCCGTCAACGCTTTCGACTTTATTTTAAAGCCGGTAAACTACACGAGCTTTTCGATGAAACTTGAAAGGATACTCAAAGAACTCAATCATTTAAGCGACGGCAATTTTATAAACGTAAAGACTAAAACCGAGGGTGTGGTAAGGCTGGACGTTTCCGACATATCGTATGTCGAAGTCAAGCTTCACGACCTGATTTTTCACACAAGCGACAAGGCTTACGTTTCTCGCGGGGCGTTGAAGAGCGTTTGCGTGGAACTCGAAAAGTATTATTTTTCGCTATGCAACAACTGTTATCTCGTCAACCTTTCTTACGTGCGTAAAGCGAACAAGTCCGTGGTTTTAAGCACAGGAGAAGAGCTTTTTATAAGCCAGGGTAAGAGAAAGCAGTTTATGAGCGAGCTTGCAAAATACATGGGGGACACAATCTGACCGATATGGAAACTTTCGTTTCGATGCTTATGACGCCGCTTATGGCGGTAGAAATTCTTGCGGCGGAATTTATTGTCGCAAAATTTTTTCATCGGCGCAATTATTTTTATCTTCGTTTTTTCGGTTCTTCCTGCCTTACGGTTTTTATTACCGTGTGGATAGAAGTAATGTATTTTTTGATTACGGGCAATCACTTTAACTACGGAACGTCCACGGTTGCGGGCGAAGTGGCGTTCAAGATTTTTTACTACATAACGATATTCGTAATGACGATAGGTTGCGTTGCGTTCAGCTATAAGCAATCGCTAATAGTCGTGCTTGTGTGTTGTTCGATAGGCTACGCCGTTCAGTACCTTGCTTCAAGTTTCGCGCTTCTCATAAAAGCCGTTGCCGAAAACGCAAAAATACCTTTCGGTACGGTTTATGAAGTTATAGCGTGGTTTTTTTCTCGCGGAGCGGTTTACTTTATATGCGCGTTCATACTCCGCAACAAGGGCTTCGAAGAAGAATTTTATCGCGGAAACAACAGAAATAAAGCGTTCTTATGCTTTCTTGCCGTGCTTATATTCATTTGTCTTTCAAGGTTTTCAAACGATGACCCGAGCCGTTCGAATCTTGCAAAAATAGTGGAACCTATCTACGCAATGCTTTGCAGCGCGTTCATAATCGCGGTTGAAACGAGCATGGCGAAAAACGACGTTATCTCCAAAGAACTTTCCGACGCCAAGCTCCTTTTAAGACAAGAGCGCGAACAATATTTGCTTGCAAAGGAAAACATAGAGATAATCAACGAAAAGTGCCACGACTTAAAGCATCAGATAGCTTTTTTGCATAGGGATAAGTCGGACAAATACATTTCCGAAATAGAAAAAGCCGTTATGATTTACGACTCGACCGTCAAAACGGGCAGCGCGGTTCTCGACACTCTTCTTACCGAAAAGAAGCTTCAATGCGAATCGAAAAATATAGAGCTGACGACCGTTGTAAACGGCAAGTTACTTGAATTTATCGACGAAATGGAGCTTTATTCTCTGCTTGGAAACGCGCTTTCCAACGCTATCGAGAGCGTTTCCTCAATAGACGACGAAAGCAAGCGGCATATAGCCTTAAAGGTTAAAAGGATAGGCGATATGTGTTCGATACATATCGAAAACCCGTACGTGGGCGAGATAATTTTCGAGGACGGGTTGCCGCAAACGCTTAAAGACAAGGAATGGCACGGGTTCGGAATGAAGAGCATGAACAGAATAGTGTCTTCCTACGGCGGGGTAATGACCGTTACGGCAAAGGACGGGCTTTTTTCTCTCGATATGCTTATGCCTACCGACGGACGGTAAGGTTTTATCTAACCGCCGCAAACGCTCAAAAGATGAAATTTTACACCTTTTAGAAGGTCAAAAAACGCTTAATTTAATAAATTTTTAACGACATCGTATAAATGGTGTCGTTTTTTTGTTGAATTATGACAAATTTGACGCATACTTAAATTTGAATGTTACAATATACGGCGAACGGTGCGGTTAAGCGTTGAATCGAGGCTTTAACGGTTAAGCCGCGCCGCACGATATACGGAGGTTAAAAAATTGAGTAAAACTAAATCCGCAAAAAAAACCATTGCAATCTTTGCGCCGTTTATGGCTCTCATAACGGTAATAATGGTTGCGCTTGCGATACTTTCGGCAACTTTTGCCGACACTATAAGCCTTTTCTTGCATGGACCCGGCAAGGGCAGCGCGGACGCGCAGGTTCTTACCGCGGGCGCGGAGCTTTGTGAGGACATAGTCGAAGAAGGCACGGTGCTTTTAAAGAACGAAAATTCCGCGCTTCCCTTAACTAAGGACGAAGCGAAGAAAGTCAACGTATTCGGCTGGGCTGCTTACGACTGGATGACAAGCACTTTCGGCTCGGGTTTTTCAAACACGAAGTTAAACAAAGTCAAACTTTTCCCCGCGCTCGAAAACGCCGGCATAGAGTACAACAAAACTCTTTACAATATGTATAAAAACTTCTACTCGGCTACGACTATCGGTTCCCGCAATTGGGGCAAGACCGATTGGACGGAATATAGAGGCGACGTCGACGTAGGCACGACTAAGAAGTTCATTCTTCACGAACCGGGCGCGGCGTTTTATACGGATGCGGTGATAGAAGAAGCAAAAAGTTTTTCTTCCGTTGCTCTCGTAGTCATCGGCAGAACGGGCGGCGAGGCGGCGGACCTCAGAATGGAACAGGTTAAGCAAGTTCAGACAAACGGCTCTTCCTCCACCACGACCGACAAAACCCGCACTTATCTGCAACTTTCCTCAGAGGAAGAAGAAATGATTGCCGCGGCTAAAAAGGCTTGCGACAAGGTTATAGTTATACTCAACACGAGCAACACCATGGAACTCGGCTTTGTAGACGACGACGGCGTCGACGCGGCTTTACTCGTCGGTCTGACGGGGCTAACCGGTGTCAACTCGGTTGTAGATATTTTAAGGGGCGAAGATAAAGACGGAAAAGCCGTGAATCCGTCCGGAAGAACGGCGGACACCTATGC
>CAKQSU010000188.1 GCA_934273135.1 uncultured Clostridia bacterium | reverse complement strand
GGTCCTATCTTCTTCGTGCTTTTGCTTTCGCTTATCTTTAAGCCCGATATATCCGTTTCGGAATCGGCGCATGCGGCGCAGAACTTTTCGGAGCTTCTCCCCGTGCTTGCAAACGACCTTGTTGCGGCAATGAAGGACGTTGCCGTGGCAATTATCCCTATTTCCTTATTCTTCTTTATAGCGGACATATTCTTTTTGAAGCTTCCGCGGCAAAGGATAGTAAGAATCATAATCGGTATTTTGTACACTTATTTCGGGCTTACTCTCTTCTTGACGGGCGTAAACGTAGGGTTTATGGCGACGGGTACAAACCTCGGCTCGCGGCTCGCCTCTCTCGACCAAAAATGGATTCTTATTCCCGTCGGTATGATAACGGGTTGTTTTATGGTTTTAGCGGAACCCGCCGTTCACGTTCTTGCCGAGCAGGTCGAAAACATTTCCGACGGCGCGATAAAACGCAGAACGATTATGATTGCGCTCTGCGTTTCGATGATGATAGCGGTGGGTCTCGGAATGCTCAGAATCGTCACGGGTATTTCCATCTGGTTCGTGCTTATTCCCGGTTACGCGCTCGCGATACTTTTGAGCTTTTTCGTTCCCAAAATCTACACGGCAATCGCCTTTGACTCGGGCGGCGTGGCTTCGGGTCCGATGGCGACGACGTTTATGCTTCCCCTTGCGATAGGCGCGGCAACGACGCTCACCGGCGCGGAATCGGTGCTTTCTTCCGCTTACGGGCTTATCGGCTTTATCGCGCTTACCCCGCTTGTCACAATTCAGATACTCGGCGCGTTCGTCAAGATTAAGCAAGGCAGAAGAGTCGTTCTTCCGAAAGCCTTTATCAACTTGTTCGAAGGCGACGTTATAGAACTCGATTCCGAGCGTTAAGGAGGGCAAAATGAACAAAGCAAAACTCGAACTTATGCTGATAATAGCAAACCGCGGATTAGCCGACAGAATAATCGAAGCAGTCTCCGATAAGGCGACTTTTCCGTCGATTGTGAGAAGTCGCGGCACGGCAACGAGCGATATCCTCGCCGCGCTCGGTATAGGCGAGCCGGAAAAGGAAATTATATTCTGTTTCGCCTCTTCCCAAGACGTTGCGGCGATATACAATACGCTTTGCAACGAACTCGACTTTAAGGAAAAGCGGCTCGGCATTGCCCTGACAATCCCCGTTTCGGCGGTCGGCGGCAATCTCACTTTGCAAATACTTCTCGGCAGAACGAAAGACCTGCTCTAAAAAATTTATAAAGAAGAGGAAAATTCAATGAACAACGAACTTATTGTAGTAATAGTCAACCAAGGCTTTGAAGAAGAAGTCATGAAAGCGGCAAGAGAAGCCGGCGCGCGCGGCGGCACGATTTTTAACGCAAGAGGAACGGCGGAATCGCAAGACCTTGTTAAGTTTATGGGTATAACCCTGCACCCGAACAAGGAAATCGTGTTTATTCTCACGACAAAGGAAGCGCGCGACGACATTATGACGGCGGTTAAGGAATCGACCGGGCTTGCGACAAAGGGCGCGGGCATACTCTTTTCCCTTCCCGTTTCTTCGGTGCTCGGCGTCAATCTCGACGGCGAAACGGACGTTAAATAAGCTTATTCAGCGTTTTTAGTAGAAGCTATTTTTGCGCGCGGAGTTTTTCCGCGCGTTTTTCTCTCCGGGTATCATAAAACACGGTTTTTTGGCATTTCTTTTTTAATTGCGATTTATATAAATTTTATTTGAGCTTTATATAAATTGACATTTTTTAAAAACCGCATTATAATATCTAAGTAAAAACAAAATCCGCGGGGAAAATCCCTCGCGACGGAGCAAAAATGTCAGAGTTCTTACAAGGTCTTAAAAGGACCGCTATGTGCGGAACGTTCCGCAAAGAAAACGCAGGCGAAACGGCAGTCGTTATGGGCTGGGTTCAACGCAGCAGAAACTTAGGCAGTATCATTTTCACGGATTTGCGCGACAGGTCCGGCATTGTGCAGATAGTTTTCGACGAAACGGTCGAAAAAGAAGTATTTGAAAAAGCCGAAAAAATTCGTTCGGAATACGTTCTCGCCGTCAAAGGCGTCGTGCGCGAACGCTCGGCAAAAACCAACAAAATCCCGACGGGCGACGTTGAAATTTTAGCCGAAGAATTGAAGATTTTATCGGAAGCCGAAACCACGCCTTTCGAAATTTTGGACGACACGGGCGTAAACGAAAATTTAAGGCTCAAATATAGATACCTCGATTTGAGGAGACCCTCTTTGCAAAACAACCTTATCACCCGTTCCGAGATTGCGGTTACGACCCGCAACTACCTTGCAGAAAACGGTTTTTTGGAGATAGAAACGCCGTACCTCGGCAAGTCCACGCCCGAGGGAGCAAGGGACTATCTCGTTCCCTCTCGTACCCGCCCGGGCAGCTTTTACGCGCTTCCGCAGTCGCCGCAGCTATATAAGCAACTTTTAATGATTGCGGGCTACGACAGATATTTTCAGATTGCAAAGTGCTTCCGCGACGAGGATTTGAGAGCCAACCGTCAGCCGGAATTTACGC
Organism: uncultured Clostridia bacterium; assembly: GCA_934273135.1. Taxonomy (GTDB): domain Bacteria; phylum Bacillota; class Clostridia; order Christensenellales; family Borkfalkiaceae; genus UBA4636. Next base: position 835 of record CAKQSU010000188.1, on the reverse strand, counting down.
AAATCGACCTTGAAATGAGCTTTGTCGAGGACGAAACGGACGTAATGTACCCCGTCGAAGGGCTTATTAAAAAGGTATTCAAAAACACAATCGGAATGGACCTCGGCGAGGGGCATTTCCGCACGATGACCTGGCAGGAAGCTATGACGAGATTCGGCTCCGACAAGCCGGACACGCGCTTCGGGCTTGAACTCAAAGACGTAACCGACCTTTTTGTCGGCAGCGACTTTAAGGTTTTTGCGGACAACACTTCGGCGGGAAGAAGCGTTCGCGCAATCAACGCAAAAGGCTTTGCCGCTAAGCTTTCGAGAAAAGATCTCGACAACCTCTCGGAAGTCGGCAAAACGTTCGGTGCAAAGGGGCTTGCGTGGATTTCCAAGCCCGCGGGAGAAGCTTATAAATCCTCTTTTCTAAAGTTCTTAAACGATGACCTTTTGGCGAAAATCGCAGAAAGAACGGATATGCAGGACGGAGACGTTCTTCTCTTTGCCGCCGATAAGGACACGGTTGTTTACGCAACGCTCGGCGGCGTAAGGCTTTACCTCGGCGACAAATACAACCTTTACGACAAAAAGAGCTTCGATATCCTTTGGATTGTAGACTTCCCGATGTTCGAATACAGTGAGGAAGAAGGCAGATACGTTGCGATGCACCACCCGTTCACCGCGCCCAAGGACGAGGATTTGTACCTTTTGGACACCGACCCGACGAAGATGCGCGCTAAAGCTTACGATATCGTCATCAACGGTCAGGAAGCGGGCGGCGGCTCCATAAGAATACATTCGAGAGAACTTCAACAGAAAATATTTAATATTTTGAAGTTTACCGACGAGGA
>CAKQSU010000187.1 GCA_934273135.1 uncultured Clostridia bacterium | reverse complement strand
AGTCTTTCGCTTTAAAGAGTATTTCGCCGTCCGTCGCGCTTACGTGGTTGGTGTAGCGGACGTCGTCAGCGGTAAGCACAAGGTAGTAGTAAGGAACTTTCACGCCTGATTCAATCAACTCTTCCGTGACGAAAACGACCTTGTCCGACGTAGTAAAGCTGCAATCCCGCAAGGCGACTTCCTTTGCGAATGAGATATCGATATACCTGCGGCTGAAAAGAATTTCACCCGTCTTTGCGTCGATTTTGTAGCAAAAACTGTATTTTTCGGTGTGGAATTCAAGTATCCAACACGGCTGACCCTGATTGCGGCTCAATATTTCCTTGGTGAAAACGACCGGAACGTTTTCGGAAACACCCGCGTTGAGCAGGGCGATTTCTTTGGCTTTTTGCAGAGTGACGGTCATGTCCTCTTTGCTCCTATGCATCACCGCGCCGCTTAAAGCGTCTATGCGATAAGTCCAACGCATCATTTCGCAATTGAATTCAAGCATGTAGTACGGCGTTTTAATGCCTCCGTCAACCAACTCTTCCACGGTGAATACGGGTTTTGTTTCGGTGCAACCGGCGTCGGCTAAGGCGACTTCCTTTGCCCTCGATAAACTAATATACCTGCGGCTGAAAAGAATTTCACCCGTTTTTGCGTCGATTTTGTAGCAAAAACTGTATTTTTCGGTGTGGAATTCAAGTATCCAGCACGGCTGACCCTGATTGCGGCTGAGTTCTTCTTTGGTGAAAACAACTTCGGTCGCGTCCGATATTTCCGCGTCGGAAAGAGCTGTTTTTTTGGCTTCTTCCAAAGGAATGAACAAAGATTCCGCGTTTTTTTCGAGAACAATCCCGAGCGTTGCGTCTATGCGATAGGTCCACTGAGTTTTTGCGTTGTTAAAGACAAAGCGGTAGTACGGGGTTTTAATGCCGCCGCCCACGTATTCTTCCGAGGTAAAATCGACCTTGTCGCCGCAGCCCGCGTCAAGCAGGGCGATTTCCTTTGCGTTTTCGATATGGATGCGGTAGTCAAAGTAAACTATTTCGCCCGTTCTCGCGTCGATTTTGTAGCTGTAAAGATAACGCGCCGTGTAAAATTCAAACACCCAGCACGGGCGATTCTGATTGCGGTTTAACTCTTCCTTGGTGAACACGACTTTCGTTTCGGGGTCCCCTTCGACGGTCTTTGCGTCGTCTAAGGCTATCGTCCTCGCTTTCTCCAACGAGATGAATAGTTCGGCTTTGCCCTTTTCGAGTATTTCGCCGTCCGTCGCTTTTACGTGGTAGGTCCACTGCGTTGCGGTATCGTCAAAGACGAGGCGATAATACGGGGAATTTACTCCGACGGTAATGAGGATTGTTTCGGTGAAGCGTACCCTTGTTTTGCAACCGGCGTCGGCTAAGGCTATCGCTTTTGCTTTCGTCAACCCGATATACTTTGCCGAAATTATTTGAGAGTCAAGCTTTTCTTGCAAATCGACAAGCTCGTCGAGCGGCAGTTTGACAAGTTCGTCCACGGACAAGTCGCTGTTTTTCGCTGCGTCGGCAATAAACTTCGCTTTGCCTTGCGAAATGTTGTATTTTTTCGCCAGCTCGTCCGTCTCCGCGCTGTCCGTAGTCGAAACGTAAACGACGGTGCGTACCGTTGTTTCTTCGAGAACTTTGCATATTTCGAGAGAAACGGACTCTTTAAGTTTTGCGTTTTTGCTTAATTTGCTGTCGAAAGAGATTAAAACGGTGTCGTTTCTGTCCATAAAGCCGCTCGCCTTGTACGCGGCGACGGTGAGCGTAACCGCGGTTTTGAGGCTTTGTCCTTTAAAGGAAACTTCTTCGAGTGCGTCCTTTGCGTCCTCGTTCAAAAACCGCGCGGAATTGACCTTGCCGTTTCGGGTAACGACGTATTCGACGCCGGGATTGATTTCCATCGTAACCGTACCCGCCTCACTGTTTCCCGCCGTGAGGGGAATCGCCACGCCGAAGCATAACGCCAGAATAAAGCACGCCGCCAACGCCGCAACCCATTGATGCCTTAGCTTTCTTTGCTTAACCTTAACTTCCGGCTTCGCGTCTAAGATTAACTTGTCGTCGATTTCGCCGATGGCGTTGAGCAATCTTTCCTTTTTCATAAATAAATTTCCTCCTTTTCGAGAATTTTTTTAAGCTCGTTGCGCATGCGAAAGAGTATTGTTTTGACCTTGCTTTCCGTAAGGCTATATGTAGTCGCAATGTCTCGCACGGAATAAAAATACCAGTACCTGAGAACAAAAACGTTGCGTTTGGTTTTTGCCTGAGCGTATAAGAAGCGATTTATTGCGGAAACCAAGACCGCTTCTTCCGTAATCTCATCTACGCCCTTAATGTCGGGAACGCAGTTCTCTAACTCCGACAACGCGATTTCTACCTGCCCGTTTCCGCGCTTTGCGGCACGGTTGCGCTTGTAGCGATTGAGCGCGAGGTTGCGGGTGATTTTCCCGAGGAAAGCTAAAAGACGATTGGGTTTTTGCGGGGGAATACTGTTCCACGCTCCTAAGTACGTATCGTTCACGCATTCTTCCGAGTCCAAACGGTCGTAGAGAATGTTGTAAGCAACCGAAAAACAATAGCTTCCGTACTTTTCCGCGGTGGCGGAAATCGCAAGCTGGTTTTTTGCCCAAAACAAATCGATTATTTGATTGTCGTTCATAGTACTTCTCCTTCTTCGCGCAACGTCCCTTCACTTATATAGACAACAAAAAACGCATTGCGTTGCGGCGAAAACAAATTTTTATATTATATTTTTTAAAAAAAGCGCAAGGGGAAAACAATTCCTTTGCGCTTTAAAAAAACTCTCTCATAGGCGGATACCTCCGTTGCTTGTGCAAAATTTTGTCGTTACAAATTAGCGGTACTTCTATTCGATTATATCAAATTTTAAGTTATTTTTCAAGTATTATCGATAATTTTTACTTAAAAAGTCAAAAAACGAAAGTCTTCCGCCTGTAAAGATTTTTTTGAACGCCGAAACCCCTTGAAGTCAAGCGGTTTTTTGAGCCGAAAGGCGATGTTTTTAGTTGTCAAAACTTCTTTCTTTGGTAAACACGGGCGGCAGATAAAAACAAAAGAGAGTAGTTTTTGCAATGCTATGTTAGAAGTTTTGTAATTGACAATAAAAATCAAACAAGCGTATAAGTAGGGGGATAATAAGAGAGGTTAAACCTTGACTTTTGTCCATAGTTTTGGTATACTAATACCGAAATCGTAGCGTTAAGAAGGAAATTTACTATGGCTTCAAACATAAAAAACAAATCTAAGGCACCAAAGAAAGAAAAAGAAGTTACGTTGGAACAGGTATTATGGAATTGTCGAGTTGCTCTGCGTGGCTTTGGCAGTTTTGAAAAGAATAGGGATTCCGTTATCGGC